>VXPE01000045.1 GCA_009839745.1 Candidatus Poribacteria bacterium | reverse complement strand
ACCTGCTTTTCTGCTTTTCTGCATCTTAATTCTTAAAATTGTCCAAACTTTAGTATACTAAAGTATACACCAAAATATGCCTTGAAGTAAACCTTTTTTAGGTTGCCAAGATTTAGCGTTACCGCTGTTACATCCGACTGGCACGCTTTGTCTAAATCTGGGACGACTACTGTTTAAGGGTCGCCCACGTTACAGCGAGTTTTCCAGCGGGTTCAACAGCGAGGTTCACCTCGTTGGGTTTATCATAAAGGTAAACGTTGTCAACATAATAGTGTTGCAGTTGATTGGTGTGAAAACCGAGGACACCTTTCGGATGTAGATCCTTGGGGTCTGTCCATTCCGAAACCTTTTGAAACACTAATGCCCCTTGTTTTTTGACGTAGAGTTGAAACGTGCTTCCCTTTCCGAGCAACCCCAGGGTGTACCACTCCTTCGTCTCAATCGGAAACGGAAATTCAGCTCTGAAGTCACGATACTCATTCCATGTGCCGCGATCCTCTCCCTCCCGCTTATACCAACGGGCGGAGTTCGGGCGACCGAATCCATTCGCGGGCGTGATGATGAGTTGATAGAAGTGTAAATCTTGGTTGGCGCGAAACAGAATCTCCATTTTACTCGGGAAATCATCATCATTGAACAAATAGAAATCAAGACGCAGTCCAAAATTTTCAAATTCTACCACGCCGTATCCAAAATCTTCGGCACCGTTTCCGTCACCCGCGACGCGATGAATTTCCAGATGCTCGTTTTTGATTTTCCAAGATTCTTTCTGTCCCTTCCAGTACTTATCTTTCAGTTTACCTTTAAAGTCGTCTGCTACAAGAAGTTCTGCATGACTCATCTGGTATAAGAACAGAACTGAAATTAGCAAAGCAACGAGAATAGCGATTTTTCGCATAGCAGTCCTCCCTATGTAGATAAAATTTTTACTTTCATTGTCCTTAATAATATGTTAATATTATAGACTGCCATCTGTCAAGGTTTTATTGCAAAAAAATTAGGAATTTGGACTGCCACCAGAAATTTAATTCTGGTTTGAACCCTGGAGAAATTTACCGCAGTATTCAAAACACTCCTGTTTTGTAAGACCTACTGCTCTGGGGTCTTCGATTCCGTTTGGGTGCTCCCGTTATTCTGCCAGGTGTCCGCTTTCTCCTTGAGTTTTTCGAGGTCCTCCGGGTTCTTAATGTCTACAATGTGCGGCGTAATGATGATAACGATCTCAGCATCTTCGACAGCGGTTTCGGTGCTTTTGAAGAGCCGTCCAAGCAACGGAATATCGCCCAAAATCGGAAGTTTGCTCTCTACCTGCTTCTGCTTTTTACGGATGATACCCCCAACGACAATCTGGTGACCGTCCTCGACATCAATATAGACACTGATGGAATTGTCATCGGTGACAGGGGCGTTAAAGTCAGTAAATTCAATGAAGTTGCTCGCGCTGATGTTCTCAATATCCAATCCGATCGTCCGTTTGCCATCCTCACCGACTTGCGATTTGGCGATATAAGGCGTGAGCGAGATGTTGATGCCTACCGGCGGATCGATGAAGTCGTAGTTGAAAAGCGGTTGGGAGACGGTGTCTCCCAAGATACTCGTCGTATCAACGCTCTGAAGATACGGGATGCGGCGACCACTGCTCCATGTGGCATTCCAACTATCACGGGTCAAAAGCGACGGTGTCGAAAGGGTTTGCACCTTGTTCTCACGCATCAAGGTGTGGAGGAGTGCCATATACTCTTTGGTTGCCAAACCGTAGTTAAACCCTGAAATTTCCTGTTCGAGTCCGAGTTGTGAGTCGAATTCCCCGATAAGCGGATTTCCGGGTCTTGCGGACACACCGAAAATTTTGTTCTCTTGTGCCGTCAGTTCAATACCGAGTTTGGTTGTCTCGTCAAGCGTCACTTCCAGGATCTGAATGTCGATCCAGACCTGACCTCGGACGAAATCTAACTTCTGGATGAGCGCCTTGACTTGGGCGAAGTATCGTTGCTGCGTCGTGATAATCAGGGAATTGGTGTCGGAATCCGCAAAAACGGTGACTTTACCCCGTAAGGAATTGATGTCTTGCTGTTCCTGTCTACCCCCAGACGCAAAGAAACGGCTGAAGCTAAAACCACCCCCATCTTCCTCTCCCGCCCAAACCCGTTCGAGTACCTCCTGGAGATGATCCGCACTCCCGTATTCAAGACGGATTGCTTCAGTAATCTCCTTTTGCCCTTCCGGTGTAGGAACATCCATGGAGTTAATAAATTCCGTGATGAGGTCGAAGTTGCGTTGCGTGGCGGTTGAGACGATGACGGCATTGAGTGTCGGATAAGGTTCGGCGGTGACGTTGCCAGCGAGTGCCCCTTGTGTTTGATTGCGGTTGCGTTCAGCAAGGAAAAAGAAAAAGTTGCCGGTGTTTTGGGAGCTGCCTTGATAGACGTTATTGATGACAACGGCGACGTTCTCTGCATCGGCATACTTGAGTTTATACATGCGGGTGCCCCACTCCTGGTCCGGCATGTTGACATCGAGTCTTTTGATGAGTGCGTCAATGGTTTCAAAGTTTTGCGCACTCGTTGATATAAGAATGGCATTAAGGCGTAAGTCCGCGACGAGATGCACTTCGCCTTGGACACCGAAACCGGTAGTGCTTTCTGTCGGTTGTCGCTCCCTGCGTCGCCACCAGGGGAGTTCACTATCTGCGCCCGCGCTGCCGCCTTCAAAGAGGTCTTGCAGATTCGGCACAAGCGTTTCGGCATCCGCGAATTTAAGAAAATAGAGTCTGATTTCTTCCTGTGTTTGCTCTTGGTCAAGCTGATTGATGACCTTCTCAATAATGGAGAAGTTGCGTGGGTCCGAGGAAACAACGACGACATTGATTCGGTCGTTATGCGAAACATTGACAGTGCCGACGATGCCTTGGGAGGTATCGATCCCCTGTTCGCGTTGATAGGTTCTCAATTTCGCGCGATCCCAAGGATCCATTCTGCGTCGATTATCGGGAGCATCACCCGTAAGTATTTCTTGTAGGGTTTGTGCGACATCTGCAGCGGTTGCGTATTTAAGTCGGAACGTGCGGATTTCGGTGGTGACGTTGGGAGCAATGTCGAGTTCCTTGATAATTTCTTGGAGGAAAACAAGGTTCGCCTCGGACGCTTTGAGCACGAGTGAATTCGAGTTGACATCGGCGATAATCTTGATTCTGCCTTGAAGGACTTCATAGCCGGTGCCATCGGCTTTCATTTGCGCTGCGGCGGCTTTTGCCTGCACTGCATCGCCACCGAGTCGACCGCGTTGTCCTTTACCCTCCTCACTACCTTCACCCTCCTCTTGAAAAACGTTTGTGAGCGTTTGTGCCAACGGTTCGGCTTCAGCGTAAATGAGCGGCACAATGAGAATCTTTAAAGGGAAGCGTTCCCCCTCATCTGCGATCTGAAGAATGGAAACAATGCGGTGTATATTAGAAGCGACATCGGTGATAACGAGGGCGTTCGTGGCGGAATCTGCAAAAATATTTGCCTGTTTATTGAGAAGCGGCTTGAGACGATCTACCTGCTCAGATGCAACAACGGTATCCAATTGGATGATATAGGTTTGGATTTCGTCGGTCATGTCAACCCGTTCAGGGTTCGGTGGGATACTTTTAACAATGCCTTTTGTGGCTATCGCACGAGCGAAGGTCGTAACCAAGAGGGTACTATCGGTTTGGATGAGCGTGAGATCATATTGGGTGAGCACGGTTTTGATTTTCTCAATGACTTCTTCGATCGTTACATTGTTGAGATTAATTAGGGAGAATTTTTTATCTTTAATGTCTTCTTCGCTTGCAATGATCGTGAGGTCAGCCTCCCGCGAGAGCCATTCAAAGAGCCCGTTGAGTTCTTGACTTGTAAAGTTAAAGTCGAAACGGATTGCGCGTCCTTGCGCGTCGGTTTCGGCGACACGCATTGTGGGTTGCTGCTCTTGGGCATAGAGTTCAGCACCCGCAACGATCAGCAACCCCAAACAAAATATTGTTCCGCAAGCCTCTATAGGCTTGCGCAGAAATAACACTTTTCTTCTTAGCATAACATCCAATCCTTTATGATTTAATCACAGTCTCTAATATCCAATTATAGTGGATCCGAAAAATAAATGGACACTTTCCGCCCCCGGTAGGTTCGGTTTCCTAACCGAACCGGCACAGGATGTCCTATTAATTCTAAACTTTACTATAAAAAGCCCGTTCAGATCCAAGATAGGCGCAGAATTAACCAAAAACCTGCCTGAAACGAAGTGGAAGGGTTTTTGCTTGGGTGTTTCTTTAGCCCAGGGACCCATAAATTAAAATATTCGAGCGATGAGGAGCATGTCCACATTCAAATTTGTCCCACCTTCAGCATTACGACCCCGTGCCACGGGACGCGCACCTGTTTGCTTATCGGCGGAGACCCGTAAATCGCGCACCGTGAGCCATTTAGCACTCGTCTCGATAAGATGGTTCAAGTTAACGAGTTTTTCAAGATCCGTTTTGAATTTTATTTCAACTGTATAGTATTCCGTTTGATATGTCAGCGGTGCCAACGCGAGTTGCTCTAAGAGTCGTGCGCGCTGTGCTTGTATCTCCTCAATGTATTTAACAAGCGCATGTTGGAGTTCACCTATATCTACGAAATCCCTTGATTGCGCGAGAATATCCAAAAGGACACTATTCCCTCGCAATTGGATTTCAACGGTAGCCGGTTTTGCACCGATACCGAAGATGCCGGAGGTAGTGGCGGTTTTGACCCTGTGGAGCTGCGTCTCAAAGAAATCCTGCCTCGAATCTGTCGCACCCCGAAGCTGCTGCGTTATCATGCTTTTGATAAATGACGCAAGTTTGATCCGAACAGGGGCGGGGATTACTTCTGGAAGTGAGGCGAATTTCCACGCCGCTGCAGCATCCATTGAATGCGTCGGTTTTGCTTTATCCGTGAGTTCCGTTTCCTTTGTTTCGGATTCCGTTCCAGCCATTAAATCGTCTTTTTCACTCGCTTTCGCATCTGTCTCGGATTCCGTTCCCGATAACCACGCATCTATTAGCATATTGAAGGTATCTTCTTCTGCCTGCTGTTCAGCCGCCTCAGTAAGTTCTATTCCTTCTGCCTCTATATGTTTGAGATAGAGATAGAGAACAAGGTTCCCTCGGTTCTGTACTGTCAACTTTTGTGTTTGTTTCGCGGTTCCGGGTTTCGTAAGGAGTTGATAATTCTGTTGAATACCCGCCCGTCTCACGAGCGCATCAATACGGGATCTAATAACAGTTTCCGGCAGCTCAGTATCAAAAAGTGTCTTTGCACCCTGCAAATTTGTAGAGCCTTGTGGGTTTTCAGCGAGTGCCAACCCTGTCTCCTTGTAAATTTCGGATGCAATGGGCTTAAGCACTTCTGCGACCCGGACCAAATTTTGAGTCCGCAACAACTGTTCCCGTTTCGCTTGCGTGTCTTGATTTCCAAACAAGCGATAAAAGGCGGGACCTACCTGCATGGCGAGCAAGATTAAAAGCAACCCACCCAAGATACCAAGCAAGATTCGGCTTCGTGGTGTTAATTGAAGATCCATTTTTTAATTATTCCTTGCGGTTAAACAGTGTGGGTGTTTTTGCTTGGGTGTTTCCCCTAGAGTTTTGACGTTTACTTCTCAAATCCGCTCTCCACGCGCAAGCCGCGTGTGGGCTTGCGGGACAATACGAGCTACGCGCTTTGGATTATTTTTTTAATTCTGCCATACTTGCGGCTTCATCGCTTTTTGGTTCAGGCGGTGGATAGCGTTTTTTGGCAAATGTTTTCACAGCGGATGCTGTTAGATTACACCTAACCTGTACTTGGAAAATCTGTTTTCTATCTTGAGAAATCGTTGTGACTTCACCCGGACGGACATTGGTAAAAACCCCAGAACGGTCGAGTGCGCGTAAAAGTGTATTGATGGCGTTATGAGATGCGCTTTCCAAATTGAAGGTAATACGTGCTGTTGTGGGTTCATGAAGATTGGTAATATTGAAATTGGTCCATGCGACCTGGGTCCTATCCCTAAACATTTCGCTCAGCGCATGCAAAATATCAAGTGGTGAGATATGATGCGCTAACATATCGGTGAGTGCCAATTCCTTCCCAAGTTGTCCTTTCACAGCAGACATCGGTTGGGCGTAATACGCGAGTTGTGCGTCCACGGTTTCACTTCTATACTGCTGTGAGCGTTGAAGCATGTAACCCCCAAAAAGGAGACCACCGATGATCAAAATACCTAACCCAGCGGCGGCAAAGAGTTGACGCTGCCGTGTCGTTTGTGTGAGTGTCTCAACCGTCTCTTTCGGCAACAAAGAGATCGGGGTTGTTGACTGTAACGCGTTGAGTCCTACGCCTAAAGCGACAGCGAGGGTATCACCCCACGCATCAAGCGTAGCTGCTACTTCCGGACGCACGGAGTGGATGTCAATACCGGCATGTTGCTGAACGGCACGCAGTGGATTCCACAGCCGTGTTGAAATGTCGAGTTCTGTTTCACAAGTGGGTGCGAGGTCGAGGACGCGCGCACCCCCGCCACACAACCAGAGTTCGGTTTCTGTCTCTGAGAGGGCGGTATCCTGATACCCGTCAGCATTTACCTCCGTCCTATAATGTGTGGTGGCAGCAGTGATAGAACGTCGGAGTTCACCGATAAATTGAGTCGCCCAAGTATATGCCGGCATTTCGCTTGCCGAGATGTGCTGCTTTTCCGCCGCTGCCGTTTCAATATCTACATTCAAAGTCCGACTCAGATGTTCAGACAGATGGTCACCACCGAAACGGAAACTTCGTGAAAACTGGAGTTTGCCATCCACCATGAAACAGAAGTCTGCTTGCTCGGCACCGATGTCAACAATAAATGTAGGTTTTGTGCAGCCGCTGCTTGCTGCAACTTCTGCTATGGCTATCATTGACGGTGTAACTGCCGATACGGAAACGCCACTCTGCTCAAGGAGACCCAAGTAGTTTGAAACTGACGTTCGCCGTGTGGATATCAATTCTACAGAAGAGGTCTCTGCGGTCTGTTGTATATCGTGATACGTAAAGATAGCCTCTTCAACGCGAAAAGGGAGTTCGGTTTCCGCGGCGATTGCGACAATACTTGCGAGTTGTTCATCTGTTGCAGCCGGTAAATTCGATAAGCGTTTGGTATTCACTAAGGATCGAGGAAGGGCGAGAGCGACTTCTGTCTTATTTCGGTTAAACAGGGTCCCGATAGCCTCTATAGGAGACCTGCGCCAGCGGATACCACCTTCCCCCGGTGGTCCCCCTAAAGCCTCCCAGAGGTGTTTCACCGATTCAGATACCCGCAGTCGATCCCCCTTATCTGGATAGGGCACGACGCTCGCATGGGTCAGCTGCACCGGTGCAGAAAAAGACTGTTCAAGTTGAACGATTTTCGCTGTGTTTGTGCCGATGTCTATCGCCACAACTCGGTTTTTAGACATAATTTTTTACCAAAATTAAAAATCTAATCTTGTTGCCAATACGGGACAGTTATTTGATTACCTGTCCGATCAATGATGCCAATGCAGCTCGAAACAACCTTGCCCGCGTGGTCAATCCCACTTGCCTCAATACGATACCCGTGCGAGCGGTAGGTCACCCAATCGACAACCTCACGGAACGTTGCAAAGTCAATACCTTCTACTTGCGACAGTTGTGAAATATTTGTGAATGGATTCCCTTTTATCTCGTCTTCACTGAAACCCTGAAGCTGAGAGGCATCGGAGGTCTCCTCTTCACGGCGTTCAACGATCGCCTGTGCCTTTTCTGGATCCATCCCCGGTAGCAGCGCTAATATCTCAGGGGTTGCTGTATTTATGTTAATGAGACCTTGCCGCGTCTCTCCCTCTTTGAGTGTTATTTTATCAACAATGCCGATGAATTCCTGCTGCGTTAGCATCTTTACATCTTTGATGGCATCGATGTTCTGAAAAAGTCCTTGCCCTTCACGATGGTTGACGATACGTTCCGCAATACCTTGGTCAATTCCGTCTAAGGACGCTAAAGTTTCGGCATCCGCGGTATTGATGTTTACCTTTCCACCTTCATCCTGTGTTTCAGGTGTACCTCCCTGTCCGGGAGCAATATTTCCTTCTTGGGTGTTGGCGCCCTCACCTGCTTCCGGTTCATTTGCATCTTCAGTCGTCAATTGGTCCCGGATGTTGTTGAACAGTTCGTCGGAAACCGCTTGGACATCCAAGAGTGCAGAAAATTTGTCAAAATCGCGTTGCTGGATGAGCGATTCCGCCTCGGCTTGTGTGAACACAGATTGGTTTTGCTGTGTATTGATTTCCGTCAGTTTCGTTGCCTCTGCTGCATTAATATCTACAAGCGGTTCCCCGTTTGGATCTGTGCTTGCATCGACCGAGTAGATGGTCGCCAAACCAACAAGCCCCGTTGGAATGGATGCCGTGGTGGCGAGGTCGCCTCGTCCCAACGGGTTGGGAGACCCAACCGCTACGGTTTCTTGTTGGGCACCGTAGAGCAGTTCGGATGTCATGCCTTCGACCCGAGCGAGATCGCGAACCGTGCGATACGGACGTCCTTCTACAATTCTGTTCGCAAGCTCTTCAGTGAACGCATCATCTGGGGAAGCACCCGCTTGGGCAAGTAAATTACTGACAAGCCCTGCGTCGGCGACATTGATATTAACTTTAGATGCCTCATCTATAACGATCACTTGGTAGTTTAAGAAATTGCCAAGCTGAATGCCGTCTTCAACCTGTCCTTGAATCGCTTCAGCCCAATTTTCGCCGAGCGAGTCAAACGGGGTTTCGTCACTGCGCATAACAGCGAGCGTCCACTCGAAGCCCGCTCTTGCAGCATAGTGAAACTTTGACCGGTCCAAGAAATTCCTTTGGGTTCTTTGCTCTATGTGGATTGAATAGAGCAGCTGCGTCGCAAGAATAGACAGAATCGTGAGTATCCAGAGCGTTGAGATGAGAGATAAACCGCTCTGCTCCTTGTAGTATATCCAGGCATCCCGTTTTGTGAACCGCATTGTCAATAAATCCCCTAAGGTCCACCTGCTGTGCCACCCGTGGTGGTACTTGCAGGAAGATACACCATCGTCGCTTGCGTCATACCCGTCGGTTGGCTCTGTGTTGTGGCTTGTTCTACATCAGTAATGTTCAAAGGCACTTGTGCTTCGCCTTGGGCGGTTATGCGGACTTGCACAGCACTCGGAATGCTTTCAGTATCGTCCCATGACGCGCGCCATACTTCCGACTCCCCATCGAAATACTGGAGATCAAAACTGAGAAGTCCGGCAACAAGGGGGGCGATATTGACATAAATCGGCTCACCATTTTCATCTGTCTCTGGAACCTCACCTGTCTGTAAAAGCCCACTGATAACAACTTCAGGATCGAGGGCTGTCGTTGTAACCCGAAAAAGAGCAAGTTCACCCCCTTGTTCCTCAGTTGTGTTACCCGTGAGAGACGCTTGGAAGTTTGACGAACGCAAAAAGGATTCCCCAGGTAACGGTTCGGGTCCGACAAAGTAAGCCACACGCTGCACGTCACTTAAAAGGGGCACAAGCGTTTGCGCGGCGTTCTGAGCTTGGAAACTCGCAAGTTGCTCTATAAACGGATCTGGATCCGTCTCAACGAGTGTGACAAAACTGAGCATATCCCTTTCGCCCAATTGGCTTGGACCGTCTTGTGTATAAAGCCCAAGTTCCGGATGCTGCAGTGAGACTCGCATATTGCTGAGATCCGTCACAAGTCGGTCCATAGCGACCCGACATCTCTGGGCAGCCAATATTCGAGCTTCTGTCTGATGGTAAGCATCCACGGCTGTTTTGAAAGCAAAATACGCCGAACCCCCGATGACGACGAGGATACTGACTGCCATCAGCATCTCAATAAGGGTGAGACCACTTTCAGTTTTTAATGCTGTCTTGCGGATAAGGAAAGTCATAAAAACCTTAAGAGTTAAAAAAACTCATCGACCGCCACCGGACTGTTGCGTTTGTTGCTGCGGCATTTGCCGGTCTGCGATGTAGGTGCTCATAGACATGGAGCGTTCTCTGCTTCTATGTATCCATGTGACGGTTACTTGAACCCGACGGATGTTTTCAACGTCTTCAGAATCTATGTCCGCAACGACCGACCGCCACCGGTAGCGTGTATTTTCACCGAATTCGTCGGAGGTTTCACCAACATCTGGATACCCTTCCATCTCAATTTCTGCCATCCGATGTTTGAGAAGATAGAGCGCGGTGGTCCTGTTGTCTGAAAGTCCTTGGTTACGTGCAGCAGAAGCAAACGCTTGTAGCAGTGCTGGCAAGACTGCCGCCAAAATTGCTAACGTCACAAGGACTTCGACAAGGGTAAAACCATTTTTTAATTCTTCCTTGCGGTTAAATGATGTGGACTTGAACTTTAGCATCCTTTTCTAAAATCCGCCCTCCACTACGTTATGGGCTACAAATTTTGGACTATGAAAACGTAAGGGAGTACAGGAGAACCGAACCTCAATAGTTATAGGATTCTGTAACGTAGGGGTTGGGTTACCCAATCCCTACAGATTTGTAGCATAGCCTGTAACGAAATCTTCAAAAAGTTGCTCTTCAGTAGCATCTCTATAAGGTGGTTTCAAAACCCAACATCTCAATCTCCTGAGATGTGAGTTGTCGCGCACGGACGCGTCCGCTTGCTGCCTCAACAGTAACAGTCATTACCTGGTTCCGTGTGTTCTGGAGATATACTAAAGCCTCCTCGGAGGTAGAAGTCGGGGAGAAGTAGATATACGCCACGCCTGAATCGACTGTGACTGTCCTACCGTTGCGGGTGGTTACCATCGCGGTTAATGTTACATTCTGTTCCATCGGCTCGGGCACTCCCAAGATGCCGCTGGATCGTGTCAAGGGTCCCTGTGAAGTGGGGGTGCCTGCTGTAGGAAGGGTTTGGAACCCCGAATTCGTGTTTATATTATTCTGTGCAGCAGCTACGACAGTAGAATTTTGAGCCGTCAGTGCCGACGTCAGCGGGTTACTGGGGTCAAACGTTTCACTGGAGGCAAGCCAGTATCGCTGGTTGTCAAAGTCGAAAACCACAAGGTGTGCCGTCCGATCCGTGACCGCCATATCCCGTGCAAACGTGAGGAGACTGCGGAGTGTAGACGCAGAGGCTTTTAAGCGGCGCGTTGCCGCGAACCCTTTCAGTGTCGGCATAGAGAGGGCTGAGAGTATACCGATCAGGGTCAAAACGATGAGCAACTCCGTAATCGTGAACCCATTCTTCAACCCCATCGGAACGACGTCTCTGTAGGTAGACACACTACGGAAATAGCGTCTAACTGTCGGGCGTAACATCGTTTTAGTAGGCTCCGGTGGTTTCATCAACCCAATTGGTGATATCCGCGTCCAGTTCAGTGCCACCTACCTTTCCATCCTTACCCATCGAATAGAGGTCATAGTCGTATCCGTAATGGGTACTGGGTTGGCGGTAGACATAAGGGCTATTCCAGGGATCTATGAAATTGGGGGTGTCAATGTAGGGACCATCCCAATTTGGGGGTGTGGGGCTCGGAGCTCGCCACAAGGCACTTAACCCTTGTTCTGTTGTCGGATATTCACCCGTTGCGATTGCATACTGTTCCAATGCAGTCTTAATACCGTTAATTTCTGTTTGTGCCTTCGCGACTTTCGCTTGCTGTGGGGCATTGATGACACGCGGCGCAATAAAGGCAGCCAAAATCCCTAAAATGACGATCACAATCGTCAATTCAATGAGCGTCAATCCAGATTGATCAGATTTAAGTGCAGCGAACATCTGTTTTTCTCCTTTGATAACTATTTAATTACTTAATAATTGGTTTGCCTCAAAGATCGGAAGGATCATCGCGACAGCGATAAACCCGATAACAAGTCCCATGAGTAAAATGACAAGTGGACCGATGGAACCCGTCAAACGTTCGAGGCTCTTTTTTATTTCTAAATCGTAGTATTCAGAGAGTTTGCTGAGCATGTGAACGGGTTCCCCGGACTCCTCGCCAACCGCCACCATGTGGGTAACAAATTCAGGAAAATCCTTGCTCCTCCCCAGTTCACGTGAAAGTGTGGAACCTTGTTCAACTTCCGTTTCCGCTGCAGCGACGACATTGCTGTATACCTTATTCCCGATAGTGTCTTTGACAACTTGGAGTGCAGGCAGCAGACGCACGCCATTTTCTAAGAGCGTTGCCATCGTTCGGGTGAAGCGGACAATGGCGAAGGTGCTAAATATGGGACCGATGAGAGGCAATTTCAGTTTTAAGCGATCAAACCAGATCTGACCGGCTTCACGACGCAGATATTGTTTCAGGGCTGCTGCACCTACAATGACAGCGAGAAGTCCGAGCCACCAATAGGTTTGAAAGGCATCCGTCGCCCCAATGAGAATCCGCGTGGGCAGCGGCAATTCGACACCGAGATCGTTGAACATGGCGGTGAATTTCGGGATGACAAGAATCATCAGGACCGCAACCGCGGAAACACTTAGTGCCAACAAGATAACAGGATAAAAGAGTGCGGAGACAACATCGTTTTTGAGAAGTCGCTGACGTTCTGCGAATTCCGCGAGCCGTTCTAAGACGATGCCAAGCACACCCCCACTCTCGCCTGCTCTTACCATATTAACGTATAGATCCGAAAACACCTTCGGGTGCTGGGTGAGGGCATCGTGGAAAGTCGCACCGTGTTCCACATCGTATTTCACTTGGGAAACGATACGGTGTAGCGCAGGATTTTGAATTTGACCGAGTGTAACCTCCAAGGCACGCGGCAGCGGCACATGCGCGTTCACCAGGGTCGCCAATTGATACGTAAAAAACTCAACGTCCGCCGCCTTCACACCACGTCTGCCGATTTCAAACCAGCGACGCGCATCCGTTGGGGCTACGTCCTCTGCCTCTTCAACAATATCTGTGGGCCAATACCCCATCTGCCGTAAACGAGAGATGAGTTCGGCTTTGGAGTCGGCTTCTATTGTATTCGTAACCGTCCCACCGTTATGCGTGAGTGCTTCATATCGGAACACTGGCACAATCAACCCCTCCGTTACAATTTACACAACTTCCGCGAAATCAAAATCTTCTTCTTGTGTTAACCGGATGACCTCGTCAACCGTTGTCAACCCAGCAGCCACCTTACGCCAACCGTCTTCACGCAAGCCTTTCATCCCCATCTGAACGGCGAGTCTACGAATTTCGCTTGTCGATGCCTGTTTGAGTGCCATTGAGCGAATCTCATCTGTCATAAGTAAAACTTCAAAGATGCCGATTCTACCTTTGTAACCTCTCCCGCGGCACTCCTTACATCCGACTGCACGCGGAATTTTCAAATTTTCGGGAATAGAAGACCCAGGGATAGCAAAGCCATTGCCATTCCCCATAAGTCCCGCTAACTCTTGCATATCGGGTGAATACATCTCACAACATGCTGGGCATACACGGCGAGCAAGCCTTTGGGCGATGACCCCTTCTACGGTGGAGGCAACGAGGTAGGGTTCAACGTTCATATCAATAAGTCGTGTGATTGCACCAGGGGCATCGTTTGTGTGAAGTGTGCTAAAGACGAGGTGTCCTGTGAGCGAGGTATGGATCGCCATCTCTGCGGTTTCGTAGTCCCGAATCTCACCCACCAATACCTTGTCGGGATCCTGCCGTAGGATATGGCGGAGCCCTTGAGCGAAGGTGAAACCAATATCGGGATTGACCTGGATTTGGTTGATCCCCTCTAATTCGTATTCAACCGGGTCTTCAAGGGTTATGATTTTGACATCGGGTGAGTTAATCTCTTTCAAACACGCATACAGCGATGTCGTTTTCCCGCTACCGGTGGGTCCCGTTGCAAGGATGATACCGTAAGGTTTACGAATCATACGCTGAAAAAGTTGAAGGTTGTCTTCGGTTAAGCCGAGTTCTTCAAGCCCGAAATCAATGGACTGTCGGTCGAGGATACGGAGGACAACGCTTTCACCGTGCAGTGTCGCAACTGTTGGAACAGTAGAGACACGGAGGTCTATTTGCCGGTTGCCAACGCTCCCAATTTGCCGACTGATTTTCCCGTCTTGCGGGCGTCTCCGTTCTGCGACATCCATTCCCGCCATAATTTTGATACGCGAAGTGATTGCGGATTGGAGATAGGCGGGCGGCTGCGGTTGATCTTCCAGCACACCATCGACACGGAAGCGGATTTTGAGTTGGGTCGGGTAAGGTTCGATATGTATATCGCTTGCCCCTATCCGGACAGCGTCGATTATCATCTGGTCAACCGCATGGATAACTGTCGGGTCTTGGCTGAGGTCTTTCTCGTCAATTCCGAAGTCGTCAATCGTCTCGCGTTCAAGCGTCGTAGCTGCCCCAACGGGTCCCTTGATACCAGCACTGAGTAGGCTTTCAGCCGTGCGTCCATAGAGACGGACGATTGCCTCATCAATATCTATTTCATCTGCAAGCACAGGTGTAATTCGGCAATTGGTGATGAGTTCAATCTCGTCAATGAGAACGACATCAAGGACATCCACCATCGCAACTGTGAGTTGATCGTCTATCAAGGCAAGGGGAACGATTTTATTTCGGTATGCGAACCCGGGTGACACCTTTTCAAGCACGTCAGGTTCAGGGGCAATAGCCTCCAACTGAATGAAGGGGGTCCCGTATTCGACACTCTTTGTAGCGAGCGCAAGGATATTGGACGGGACACCGTGCTTCGTAAGCACAGCGGTTTCGGAGGCACCCGTCTGTTTTATCTCTGCAACAATATCGGTGTAGTCTTGTTCAGAAATGAGAGAGGCTTGTCGCATCACCTCAACAAGCGAGGTTTCCATATTCAGTGTCTGTTGCATGGCGTAAAACCCTACTTTTCGGCGGGGTCCCCGACCTCACGCGAGAAGTAGCCTCTATGTTATTTGTCTTTGTGGTATGGTATCTGTTGTTAATAATGTTAAGACGCAACAGATGGTGATAAGTTTAAACACCGCCTGTATCAATAACGCGCCCTTGGAAAGAAAGGGCGCATAGTTTTACCCCATTATCCGAAGTATCATTTGGCTTTCTCAATCCGTTGCAGTGCCTTCTTCGCTGCATCGCGGACGGCTTCAGAAGTATCATCAAGTGCCTGCGTTAAGGCAGCCTGCACGTCAAGCGATGTTGCGCGCATCTCACCTAATTCATCAGCGGCGTTACGTCGGACATCCTCGGCAGTATCATGAAGTGCGCTAAGAAGCGGTTCCACGACCATCTCCCCAGAATTTCCCGCATCTGTGAGTTCCTCACCGACGCCGCCAAGCACATCAACGATATGCCCACGGGTCACGGCTGACGCACTGTTCGTAAGTGCCGCCGCCAGCATCGGTGCGATAGTCATAGGAGCGTGTTCGCCTAATTCAATCAAGGTCTCTTCGGCACTCGCTCGCACAGACTTGGAACCATCTGATAACATCCCTATCAAGGCGGTGAACGTTTCAGTGGAGGCAGCTCGTATATCAGACAACTCGTTTATCGCATTCGTTCGGACTTTCGTAGAGTTATCATTGAGACTCGCAATTAAAGCATCTCGGATGGTATCAGTGGACTGCCCATTTTTCGCGAGGTCTTCACCGATTTCACCCAACGCTTCAACAGCTGCCTCGCGGACATCCTTATCTGGGTCTTGAAGTATCGCAACGAGGGCAGCGATCCCGGGACTCCCAATTTCTTCAAGGAAATCCACATATTCATGTCGGACATCATCAGATTCATCCGCCAACGTTGGCACGATCTGTGCGAGCAATTCGGATTGCCATCTCGCTTGTAGCATTCTATGTTTCGCTTTGATCGCATCGAGTTCCGCAGCGAGTTCGGAGAAGCCATCATCGTGTGATTCTGCTGTTGCTTCATGAAGTTGAACCATGTGGCTAATCCCTAAACCGAGGCATATACCGATCACAGTTGCTATCACCCAAAACCATCGCCGAGTGTTCACATTCGGTGTAAATCTTTTCTGAATCATTATTCTCTCCTCAATTGGTTATGTCTAATCAGACTGTTCCGATTGAACATCCATATTCCAGAGCAGAAATGGCACCAGTTTTGCGAGCATCTCAATAGGTGTCTCTTTTTCGGACAACGTTGCCTCCAACAAAGCCGTGTCATCTTCCACTGAAAGCCAGGTGAGCAATAGGGGTACCTCCTTAGCATCAACGATCAGCTGATTAGAAGGGGGTGAGCCGTTTTTCATCTCCAGAGCCCGCGCTAAATTGAGTTGTGCAAACGCAGTCGGTGTTTTTGGTCCCTGTTTTAAGTAGGAAGGTTTCTTTTTCTGTTGAATTCCATCAATAAGTTGATAGATGTATTCCTCTGAGAACCCCACAAGAAACAATCCATCTATGTCACTATAATAAATATTTGCGGCAACCTCCGACACCGTTGTGCCTTTATATTCCGTTTGGGAAACGGAAGTACTTTGTAGGTTAGAGAGGGAATTGCCGATCAGGTCCCATTTCATCCTGTTGCTGGGGTTGAAAATAATGCCGCCATCGGTCTGCACATCACCTGTATCCAGTTCAATTGCGCCATCAAGCGTAAATCTAAAACCACTCAAGGCTTCTGAATCGAAACGTGTGAGATCAGGTACCGACAAAGCGAGTTCACTCGTCAAGCCAACCCTGATATCTTCTTCCAAGTCGAGATTCAAAAGCTCCTCGAAAAAAGAGATTGCTCTCTCGGCAGCGGCATCGGTGGGAACAAACTTCCACAGGCTTTCCGTAACTTTGGGAGCTACAGCCACAAACAGGTCATCCGCATCGGATACTGCGTTCAGGGTTTCAAGTGCTTGTCCCTCCTTTAAAAACAGGCCTATCTCGTTTTCTGGTGGATTTGGCGTAAACTGCGCTGTAATTTGGAGGAAGGCACCTGTTTCCAGCAAATTGAGCCGTCCAAACATAGATTGAAAAGTGGCGAGGTTCCTGCGTTCCGATGCTGCTAAACCCACCACGGGCAAAATAGGGGGAACGTTCGCAAATACGGTAACTTCTCCTACCCCAATTTTCTCTAACGCTTCGGCAAATTCCGGGTTCTGCTCAACAGACGGCAGGTCGGTTCGGTAGGTATCCATCAACTTTTCAAAGCTTCCGTCACCTGCCCCGATCACAAGAAAATCGTCTACAAACCCGTATTTCACGATAGCGTTGAACCGCTCCAACGCATTGTAACGGACTCGCTGATAGACACCCGCATCCAAGCGTAAGGTATTCGCAGCATCCATCCCTAAAAGCCCTTCTACAATGTTGGTTAACTGCTGAAGTGTGCCAAGATTTCCGCCCGAATGTATGACGACACCGACTTGCTGATCACCTGATGCATCTGCCCATATTGCGAATGCCGTTCGGTAACCCACCGTCTCAATTATGCCCAAGGGGTTAGTCCCAAGGACCCCTTGTAACATCGCGAGTCCCTGCTCCATCTCCTGCCAGTCCGGCAGGTTCGGTAACAGCGCAAGGGCTTTCTCCCAATTTTCTGAAATTTCAATCTCACCGTAGACCTCATCTATATCTTGGAGTTTCACATAGAGGACACTCTCTTTGGGCATAAAATCTTCCACTTTCGCAGCGTGTGCCAAAGGGACCATCAACAACACCAGAACGACACAGCATGTTTTGAGAGCCGGTTGCAAGCTGCCCTCAAAAAGCCTTGCTACGCCTTGAACGGGAAATCGACGAAATTTCCATGAAAATTTTGCAATCATCGCAAACCTCTTTTTCATTTTCCTTATTTCTATGGAACCCGGATGTCATCAACGAGTGCTTGGACCTCCTCCGGGGGCGGTGGTGTCAGCGCAGCAACAGTGATAGAGACAATGAAGTTTAGCACCATACCGAGGGTTCCGATCCCTTCCGGTGAAATACCCCATAACCAATGTTCCGATGTGTTTAATTCTGGATTGATGAACTTGAAATAGATGATATACGCCGCTGTAAAGGTGATACCGACGATCATGCCACTGACCGCTCCGGCTTTGTTCATGCGTTTCGAGAAGATGCCCATCACAATCGCGGGGAAAAACGAACTCGCCGCGAGACCGAAGGCGAACGCCACGACTTGTGCTACGAATCCGGGTGGATTGATGCCGAAATACCCTGCGATACACACGGCGACACCCGCCGCAATACGCGCAGCAGTCAATTCCTGTTTTTCCTGTAGCGTTGGCATCATCGTCCCTTTCAGAAGATCATGCGCAACTGCGGTGGAGATGACCAATAGCAAACCTGCGGCGGTCGAGAGGGCTGCTGCTAAACCCCCAGCAGCCACTAAGCCGACAATCCAGTTCGGGAGTTTCGCAATCTCAGGATTCGCCAGCACCATGATGTCTCGATCAATCGTCAATTCATTCTGAACATCCGAGTTTGGACCCCGGTACTGGATCGCGCCATCCCCGTTCACATCGTCAAATTTAATCAGACCTGTTGCCTCCCAATTCTTAAACCAGTCTGGTGCGTCCTCATATTTCACATCCGTCAATTCACCGTTCTGTTCATAACTGACAGTATTGAGCAGGTTTGTGCGTGCAAAGATAGCCACCGCCGGTGCAGTCGTATAGAGAAGGGCGATGAACAGGAGTGCCCACCCCGCGGAAATCCGCGCTTCAGATGCCTTTCGCACGGTATAGAATCGGATAATCACGTGCGGCAGCCCTGCCGTTCCCAGCATCAACGCCGCCGTGATAAAAAAGACATCAATCGTGGCTTTATTGCCATCTGTATAGCGGTTAAACCCCAATTGCTCGTTCAGCCCGTTGAGCCGATCAAGGAGATAAAGTCCCGAACCATCCGTCACTTTCCCCATCAGTCCCATCTGCGGGATAGCGTTGCCTGTAATGAGGATAGAGATGAAAATCGCAGGCACGAGATACGCGAAAATCAGCACACAATATTGTGCGACTTGCGTATAGGTAATGCCTTTCATTCCGCCAAGCACGGCATAAAAGAACACGATCCCCATGCCGATGAGCACCCCGGTCTCAACATTGACACTCAGGAACCGAGAAAAGACAATGCCGACCCCGCGCATCTGTCCCGCCACGTAAGTAAACGAGACAAAAATCGCACACACCACTGCGACAATCCGAGCCAATTGCGAGTAATATCGGTCGCCCACGAAATCGGGCACGGTATACTTACCGAATTTACGGAGATAGGGCGCCAATAGCAACGCCAGCAGGACGTAGCCTCCTGTCCATCCGAGTAGATAGACCGACCCATCGCGTCCCATGAACGAGATCATTCCTGCCATTGCGATAAAGGACGCTGCGCTCATCCAATCCGCGGCTGTCGCCATACCGTTCACAACCGGATGCACGTTGCTCCCAGCGACATAGAAGTCCCCCGTCGAGCGTGCCTTAGACCAGAGTGCCACGCCAATATACAACGCGAAGGAGAGCGCCACCATTACGAAAGTCCATGCTTCTACGTTCATATTTGATCTGTGTCCTCCTCGGCTTCGCGCTGACTATATCGTCGCTCTAATCGGTTCATCAACCATGCATAAACGAAGATGAGCTCAACGAAAATCCAAATTGATGCCTGTTGTGCGAAATAGAAACCCAGCGGACAGCCGCCAATACGGATTTTGTCCAACTGCTCTACGAACACTACCGAGCAGAGATATGAGGTAATAAACCAAATTCCCAATAAAATAGCGAGATATTGGAGGTTCTTTCGCCAATACGCCTTATTTTTTTCCGCTGACTCCATAAATTGTCCTCCTCATGGGACGACGATATCACAGATGACTGCCAAAAGTTGTTTCGTCTCTGCAGCATATCAAATTGTTGGGGTTCAGGTCAAATTAATTTGGTTGTGAACGGTTAAGCAATATTCAGAAATACATTCACCAATTTTTGTAGCACTTCTGTAGCACAAACTGTATGAAGATTAATTTATTAATTCGGTAATTTATTGGTGAAGTCCGGTGCGGTTTTCAACCGCACTGAATCCCCGCATAGTAGCAAAGTCTTGAAACACGATCAATAATTCTTTGGAAACATTAACCGTTCAACTTGTTCAATCAGAATATGGAGGACTTTAATATGGATTTCCTGAATGCGATCCGCAGTGTCCCCTGGCGCAATCAGATAGCTATCGCAATGTTCTTTGAGGCATCCACCCTCTCTCCCCAACACCCCAAACACTTTCATCCCACGAGACTGTGCCGCCACCGCCGCACGCACAACATTTTCAGAATTTCCGCTGGTTGAGAGCACCACAAGCAGATCCCCGGGATGTCCAAGTGCCAACAGTGGACGTGCGAAGATCTCTGCGAATCCGAAATCGTTCGCCGTGCAAGTGATATGTCCCGCGTCACCGAGTGCAATCGCTGGAAGTGGCTTCCGATCGCTCCGAAACTTACCTGTGCATTCCTCAGCAAAATGGATCGCATCGCACAAACTCCCACCATTTCCACAGGTAAAGACCCGACCTTCCTGTTCAAATACATCTCGGATTAATTCTGCGGTTTCCGCGAGGGTCGCAATATTCTCAGGGTTTCCGATAAATCGATCCAGCACGTCTCGCGCTTCCAACAACGCATCGCGGATGCTATGCAAAATGTCCACTGTATTTCCTCTGTTTTCTTATGGATGATTTCTACAATATGCTGCTTTCCATTGCACCAAGTAGAAAAAAGGCAGGGTAACCCGCGGCCCCTGCCTATATTTCAATCTTGTGTCTCGAAAATCATTACTTATAACGGGATAACGGCATAAACGCCATCAGGTTTGGTTGTGGCGTTTGGTTGGCGGTGGCGATATATATTTCCAACCTTCCGCTTTGTTCTTTATATTTTCTGCCTTCAAATAATCGACAAGTTCCTGCATGGTTTTGAACCGGGCGTTGAATTCTGCTTTCATCCGATAGCATTCTTCAAGAACGGGATCCATGGGTGGGTGTTGTTCCTCTTTCATTTGTATCCCCTCAATTAACTCTGCGGGAGTGCAGAGAATTATAGGTTGGTATCCAGCGACTTGACAAACCTGATCAATATGCTGCCGCTTCGTCTCGTTTACAATATGTTTATTGCCTTGTCTAATTTCAGTGATAACTATATCGGAAACGATAAACTCGAAGGTATCGGAATAGTTCTCCCACAACGCTCGTGTCGCTCTTTGCCGCTCGGCTAAGGTTACATCGTTGCTGGGGCGCGCTACTAAGTAACTAACGACTGTCGTTGCGATGTACACTTTAGGCTTTATTGCTTCATATTTTATCATAGGATGTTACTTATTTCAAATCATTTTTCCATTGGATATACGGCATTGTTCTGTCAACTATTTCTAAATTCGGAAGATTTCTCCTAACTTCCCACCCAGCGCACGTCCCGCACCAAGCAGACACGCAATCAGGATGAGCATACCGACCACACCGAGTGCGCTCGCCGTATAGGGACCGTGGTCTGGACGCTGAGAGAGTGACCAAATCGCTTTCGTAATCGGATAGTGCTGATCTTTCATTGCCAAGATGAGGCTATCACTGACTTCAAGCATAGAGAACGAGAACACCAGAATCGCACCCGCCAGGATGTTCGCGATGACCAAAGGCAGGGTGATTTTATACAACGTCCGAACAGGCGTTGCTCCCACGTTTTGCGACGCTTCTTCGTAGCTCACACTCGTCTGCTGGAGTCCGGCGTAAATGGAACGCAACATATAGGGTAACCGCCGCACCGCATAACTGATAATCAGCAGGAACGTCGGATTCTGTCTCGGATCTATAACAGATACCAATCCATCTGGAAAATACCGCAGGAGCAGCGTCGTATCCGCGAAACTCCCCATGTATCCGAACGCGATGGCGACACCCGGCAGTGCTAAGGGCAACATCGCCACTGCATCCAACAGATTCTGAAACGGGAGACGTTTGCGTGTCAACAGATAGGACACCACAACACCGACCAAAAGTGCCAACATCGTGCTGAAAACGCTGTATTTCAAACTGTTGAGGATACTCGGTAGCGTGTCGGAATGCGTGAAGGTCTCAACATAGTGTGCGAAGGTCCACGATTGCGGTAACACACTCAATCGCCACTGGCTTGCATCCGGGGTCAAGGACACAAGGATCACACTGATGTGTGGCAGCAACGCCGTCAACGTCAATCCACCGATAAAGGTGTAGATGATACCCCGCATCCCCCACTTCGCATCCGTTTCACGTGACGTTACGTGTCCCCTACCGAGCATCTCATAGTGTTTGCTCCCCGTCCACCGTTTAGAAACATAAAAAGCTAGAGCCGTTAGCACAATAATGAGCACAACGAGGGCATACCCCATCGGATTGGTGTTCGCCTCGGTCACTTGATTGAAGATTCGCACGGAAACCACGTTACGGTACTCAAAAATCAGGGGGGTGCCGAGATCCGTAAACGCCCAGATAAAGACGAGGATCGCACCGGCAAAATACCCGGGCATCATCAACGGCAACGTTATCTGACGGAAGACCTGAAACCGCGAGGCTCCCATATTCTCCGCGGCTTCCTCTAAACTCGGATCGACATTCGCGAGTGCCGCGACGATGTTCAGATACATGATCGGATACAGGTGCAATGTGGATAACATCACCACCCCCCAGAACCCGCCTCCGAACCAGTCAATAGGCTCCGTCAGATCCATCAGGTTGAGTTTCCCGAGAAGCATATTAACGCTCCCGTATAACCCGAAAAATTGCTTCATCCCAATCGCGCCGACAAAGGGTGGCATAATCATCGGAATCAGGATAACAGCGCGTAGCGTGTCGCGACCGGGATACCGGTAGCGTGTCAAAAAATACGCCAGCGGCAGGCTGATGATACTCGTCACCAGCGTCACCATCACACCGATCTTGAAACTATTGATAACGAGTTCACGGATATTCGGATCGGTTACGATCAATTTGAAGTATGTGAGGTTGAATGTGTTTTCAATCCAGAAGGCTTCCTTGAAAACATAGAGGAGTGGATATATGAGGAAGACAACAAAGAAGAGGACCGTCAACCCAAAAACCAGCGTGATGGGTGGCGTTAAATCGTAGCGTCGTCTAATTCTGTCCATTAAAGAGAGATGTGTGTGTATGTTCTGTTCTGCCTCTGGGCGGTCCAGCATCTTTTTCTCCGGCTTCCTTGAAGATGGTTGATGAGTCGCAGCGTTTTGTAGCGTATCCTGTTAGGGTGCACCCCTTTAGCAAATCCCGATTCGTAGTCGCACAATAGCGCAAGTCGCATATGGACTTGTGGAACGATGCGCATCGCATCTGTCCTATTAATTATACCTTATACCCTACCGAATTGCACTTATTTTTTCTCAAGCCTCACAGGTGTGCCAATTATCGTTTCTTCAGATCCGCCGACGTCCCAACGACAGGCTTTTGAACCTGCGAATGTATATGCTGGTTTGTCAGATTTGATGTATTTGGGTATCCCAACGTTTGATTCCAATATCGTTCAACCCAACCTACGGGCTGTCCCTGCTTGAGTTTCTGTAGGTGCTGAAACATCCAGCACTCCCAGCGGAGTGCTATGTCTATAGAAACCGATGTATTACTATGTCTATAGAAACCGAAAATCTTGACTTTAACATGTTTTGAGAGTATAATTATTCAACAAGACGTTCCATCCTCTATAAAGACTGCCGCTTCTTAAGAGCGAAAGTCTCTGTAACACGCCCAACAGCATATACGGTATAAGATATGAAGCATTCAGATCCCCATTTAAAAGAAAACGCGAACACTTCCCCCGATACGAACTTTATTCGACAAGCGATTGAAGAAGACCTTAAGACAAACAGGTATGACGGTAGAGTGCATACCCGATTTCCACCAGAGCCAAGTGGCTACCTCCATATCGGACACGCCAAAGCCATCTGTATCAGTTTCGGGATTGCCGAAGATTTCGGCGGACTTTACAACTTACGCTTTGACGACAGCAATCCCATCACAGAAGAGAGCGAGTACGTAGACGGCATTAAGCGAGATGTCCGATGGCTCGGATTCGATTGGAAAGAGCGGGAATATCACGCTTCCGACTATTTTGAGACGCTCTACGAATATGCTGTCAAACTGATAGAGAAAGGCAAAGCATACGTCTGCGATTTGACACCAGAGGAAACACGAACATATCGTGGCACCTTGGTCGAACCCGGGAAAGACAGTCCTTATCGCAACCGATCGATTGAGGACAACCTGACGTTGTTCCGGGGGATGCGGGATGGCGAATTCCCTGATGGTTCCCGCACGCTCCGCGCAAAAATCGATATGTCAAGCCCGAATGTGAATATGCGTGATCCCGTGATGTATCGCATCCTTCGCGCCCATCACCATCGTCAGGGCGACGCCTGGTGCATCTATCCTACCTACGATTTCACCCACGGACAATCCGACTCCATAGAAGGCGTGACACACTCGCTCTGCGATGTCCAGTTTGAAGACCACCGTCCACTCTATGACTGGTTTCTGGAAGCGTTGGAGATTTATCAGCCACGACAGATTGAATTCGCACGGCTGAATCTCACCTATACCGTCTTGGGCAAACGGAAACTCAAAGTCCTCATTGAGGAGGGACACGTCAGCGGATGGGACGATCCGAGACTCCCGACACTCTCTGGGATGCGCCGCCGCGGGTATACACCTGAAGCCATCCGAGATTTTTGCAACCGCATCGGGGTTTCAAAGGCGGATAATCTCATTGAGATGGGACAACTCGAATACTCTATCCGCGATGATCTAAACCGTCGCGCCCCACGGGTCATGGCAGTTCTCAATCCGGTTAAGGTTATTATTGACAATTACCCAGAGGGACAGGTCGAGATGTTCGATGCCGAAAATAATCCTGAAGACGAGAACGCCGGGACACGGCAGATCCCATTTTCGCGAGAAATCTATATCGAGCGCGAAGATTTTATGGAGGATCCGCCCCGCAAATTCTTCAGATTGGCGCCCGGACGTGAAGTGCGGCTTAAGCACGCCTATTATGTCCAGTGTGAACGGGTCGTTAAAGACGAAAAAGGCGAAATCGTTGAGATTCACTGCACCTATGATCCCGAAACGCGTGGCGGGTGGTCGGAAGACGGACGCCGGGTCAGAGGCACATTGCATTGGGTCTCTGCTGAACACGCCGTTGATGCTGAGGTTCGCCTCTACGATTCGCTCTTCACGGAACGGGAACCCGAGGGCGCAGCGGATGACGCAGACTGGATGCAGTTCCTGAATCCGAACTCCTTAGAGATTCTAAATGACTGCAAGGTTGAACCGAGTCTTGTGGAGGCAACACCGGAAAACCGGTATCAGTTCCTCCGGATGGGTTATTTTTGCTTGGATCCAGAGACAACACCAGAGAAATTAGTATTCAATCGCACGGTGCCATTGCGGGATAGCTGGGCGAAGATTCAGAGAGGACAGAAATGAAAAACGTAGCAGAAACACCCCGTTGTGCCGTAGCCCCAGAGACCGTCCGCGTCCGAATGGCACCCTCACCCACCGGTTACTTACACATCGGTGGGGCACGCACAGCGCTATTCAACTACCTGTTCGCCAAACATCACAACGGCAAATTCATCCTCCGAATCGATGATACGGACACGGCGCGTTCCACGGATGCGTCCATGCGCGAGATCTATACCGCACTGAAATGGTTAGGACTCGAATGGGACGAGGGTGGCGATGAGGGTGGACCCTGTGGGTCTTATGTGCAATCCGAACGGAAATCTATCTACGACGGTTATGTCGCGCAGTTGCTTGAGAGTGGCAACGCATACCACTGCTATTGCACCCCGGAAGAATTAGAGGAGATTCGCAAGGAGGCGCGCGCCAACAAACAGACGCGTTCCTACGATGGCAGATACCGAGATTTAACCCCAGAAGCCGTCCAGCGTTTCGTGGCAGAGGGTAGAAAACCGGCCGTGCGGATCAAGATACCTGACACCCCAATCCGTGTTGACGACCTCATCCTCGGTTCCCGGAACATTGATCCTGCCACCTTAGAGGACGAGGTAATTGTGCGTTCAAACGGCATGCCGAACTACAATCTCACCTCCATCATCGACGATGCGGAGATGCAGATAACGCACGTCATTCGGGGAACAGAGCATCTCAACAATACCCCGAAGCAGATTGTAATTGCGAATGCCCTCGGTTTAAACGTTCCACAGTTTGCCCACATTCCGTTGGTGTTGGATAGTGGCGGTAGGAAGATGAGCAAACGGCATCACGGCGACCTCGTTGCCGTGAATCGCTACCGTGAGCAGGGGTATCTGCCTGAAGCGATGCTAAACTTTGTTGTCCGACTCGGCTGGTCCTACGACGATAAACAGGAAATTTTCTCTGTCGATGAACTCATCGAGAAATTCGATCTGGAGCGGGTCGGAAAGAGTGGCAGCGTCTTTGATATTAAGAAACTGGAGTGGCTCAATTCCCACTATATTGACCAATTGGATATTGCGGCACGGACGGATGCGGTCATCCCATTCTGGCAAGAAGAAGGTTTATTGAATAATTCAATCGGAGATCGGGAGTGGTTGGAAGGCATTGTCGAAGCCGTGGGTGAACGCTTGACGACACTTCAGGACATCGTTCCGCAGACCTCCTATTTCTTTACCGATGCATTCGAGTATGAACCGAAAGCTGTCAAGAAGTGGTGGGGAAATTCAGAAGAAAAGAAGGAGAGAACCCGCGAGATTTTGACGAATATTTCACAGATTTTGGAAGAGATCCCTACATTTGATATAGAAACAATTGAAGCGGCAATTTGGAAATACACAGATGAGAAGGACATCAAACGCGTCGCAGCGATGCAAGCGTTGCGGATCGCACTGACGGGCGCATCGTTCGGTCCGAGTCTCTTTGATATTGTTGTGCTGCTCGGTAAGGACGAGGTTTTAAAACGGATCCCAAAGGCGATAGAACACCTCACTTAGGAAGCACTGCGGTGTAAAACGGGTTAGTTGTAAGAATCTTCAATGGAAATTGTTCGACAAGATCGCCTCATTGAATTTGCACAGAGACATCCAAATACGCGACCATCACTCACCCGTTGGTATCATTTGGTGCGGGAAAGAAGTTTTAGTTCGTTTGCAGAATTGCGTTCTGTATTTCCTCATGTTTCTCGGGTAAGAAACCTCACAATTTTCAATATTGCTGGTAACAACGTCCGCCTCATCGTTTCTATGAGATATGATGAACAGAGAATCTACATTCGGTATGTGTTGACACATGCCGAATACGATAAAGGAAAGTGGAATGAGTAAACTATGACTTCCAAAACAGAAAATACCCTAAATGTATCTGCAATTGACACACCTATTGCCTTTCAACCGCAGGGCAAAAGCAAATTGCAACCGTCTGTCAAAGCGTTATGCGACTTAATTGATGTTCTAAACCAAGGCGAAATTCATATTCCTGTTTTATTGACAGAAATCGAATACCAACAACTTGCGGCGCGGTTAGACGATTTACTTGATATAGTAGGGGAGGAAAACCACCCTTTGGCTCCCTTACTGCATTTCGTCGGCACGCTTATTAAAAACTATGAGGATAAACATGTTCCAGGACTAACAAAACTCTAACTATTGGATAACATAGGCAGTTACAAAGAGGCGGATCCGATCTCTACTTTCTTGTTCTGGGAAGCGATGGTATTTGCTACCACGGTTTCGTGAAGTAAATAAAGAGTAAAGCGTTACAGATTTTGGATGCCCAGCGAGTATTACGCGCATAATTCCCTTCCACAAGAAGATACTGTCTTCAAAACCTTAGAAGGAGGTCGTTCATGGCAGCAAAACTCGCTATATATGGTGGTAAAGGGACTGTCCCTGATGGATTGATTCAACCGTGGCCAGAGGTTACCCAATCCGACAGAGACGCAATTGCCGAGGTTATCGCCTCCGAGAAAATCACGGAACAGCAACGGATCCAATCCGAAGGTCTCGCAAACGAATGGGCGGAATACATGGGGGTCGAGTATTGCATCCCTGTCAACAGTGGGACAGCTGCGCTCCATCTCTGTGTCGCAGGGGTCGGCATCGAACCGGGCGACGAGGTCATTGTTCCCGCCTTCACTTTCTGGGCAACGGCAGCCGCTGTGCTCCATCACAACGCTATTCCCGTCTTTGTTGATATTGATCCCATCACTTACTGTATCGACCCCAACGCAATCGAAGCGAAAATCACCGAGCGAACGCGTGCGATTCTGCCGGTGCATATCCACGGCATGCCTGCTGATATGGACCCGATTTTAGCGATTGCGAAGAAGCATAACCTGAAGGTTATTGAGGACGTCGCACAGGCGCATGGCGCGTATTACAACGGCAAGCTGTGTGGTGCCTTTGGCGATGCCGCGGGCTACAGCACGCAAGCCTCGAAAACCTTGAGTAGCGGGTGTCAAGGCGGTCTGTTCACAACCAATGATGCGCAGATATACGAACGTGCAGCGTTGTTGCAGTATTTCGGAGAGATCGTCGTGCCGGGTAGCGAACGCGAGGAACAGGAATACAATGCCTATGGGCTTGGATGGATGTATCGCGGGGATATGTTCAGTCAGGCGTTCATCCGTAGCCAGCTCAAACGGCTTAACCTGAACAACACCATTCGCATCCGAAATTGCCACTATCTTACAGAGTGTCTCGATGAAATTGACGGCATTGAAACCCCAGTTACGCCAGAAGCCTGTGAACCCGTGTATTACAACTATGTCATCGGTTTCGATCCGGAGGCGTTGGGATTAGATATTCCCGCAAAAACCCTACGTGAGAAGGTGCAAGCCGCACTCCGTGCGGAAGGCGTGCCAACCGGACAGTGGCAACGGCTACCTGTACCATCTCAAGAGATTTTCCAGAACCGAATCGGTTACGGCACAGGCTGTCCGTGGCGATGTAATCAATCGACGGTTGAATATAAAACAGAGGACTATCCGAGAGCCGTTGAATTCATAGATTCGCACTGTTATATCTTTGATGTCAACCCCCCCAACGATATCGAGTTGATGTCCTGTTACGTTGAAGCCTTCCACAAGGTAATGGATCAGCTTGACGCCGTGCTTGATGCACCAGAGACCGCCTAAATTGTATTAATGGCAGGGTTTACGCAAAGCGCAGTCTTTTCGTCTACAAGCCGCTACTCTTTGGAGAAATGCTTGTATTTACAAGAGTGCTATGTTCGTAGTAAGGCGATTTATCGCCTTCTTGCGGAAGTCCTAAATGATTTTCTTGAAACTGGCGACATTTCATGATATACTACGGAGAAGTGAAACCGAGAGTCTACATTAAAATTATAGTTTAGATGCACAACATATCGCTATTGCAACAACACATGGTGTTGAATACCTTGTATCGTGGAACCAGAAACATATTGTCAATGAAAACAAACGGGAACTTATCAATCAAGTTTGCCGAGAGGCAGGTTTTGACCCAACAACCATCTGCACACCAGCAAACTTAATAGAGGAATTTCAGATGAAAGAAGAAGATTTTGAAAACTACACAGATCCCATCCTTGAAGAGTGCTATCGAATAAAAGAGGAACTTTCTGCTCAATTCAACTCTGTTGAAGAACTCTCGGCGTATATGCGAAAAGTTCAAGAAGAGTGCAGACGGAAAGGCATGAAAGTTGTTTCGTATTACGTGCCACCCGAGAAGCGCAAGGAAAAAGGAAGAGGAAAATGATATGACCGAAGAAAGTGTAGAAATCGCGCCAATCGTGAGTGAACCCACCCGAACACAGAGTGAGAGTGTTGAAACTATTATTAACAACTTTAATAGAGGCGACATTATCATTCCAGATTATCAGCGAGATGCTGAACAATGGGGTGATCGAAAAGAATCACTTTTCATAGAATCGTTGTTGAACAATCTGACGACCCCTGCGCTTTTTTTCTTAGATGATCTGGATACAAGCATTTCTGAAGTGATTGATGGGCAACAACGCTTGAATACAATCCTGAAATATGAGCGCGACAAGCTCCGTTTAAACGCGGACGACGATATTAACTATCTTTCGCCACAAAGTATCCACTATAGTGGAAAGAAGTTTTCGGAACTTCCTCAGAAATTCAAAACTGTCTTTCGACGATACCCACTTACAATCATTTACCTTCCACCCCGATTGGATCTCCGCACGAAACTTGAAATCTTTCGGCGTATCAATGAAGGTGGAACCCCTTTAACTGCCCAAGATATTCGTCTTTCCTATTATAGTGAGTCGAAGTGCGTGTACTTCGTGCGCCTTGCCGGAATTCATGCCGATTCTTCCTCGGCAAAGCGGATGATAGAAGCGGCACGTCAAAAGGGTGTAGACAATCCTTGGAAGCAGTATCCTGAGATATGGGAACTTTGGAAAGATTGGTGGGAAGGCAAAGACCGCGCCAAAGGACAAACCCCATCAGCAATGGTTCTCTGGTACCTTGTCTTTATGCATAGAGAGAAGTTGGATGTGCTCCTTTCATCTCCGAATTTAATGAAACATCTCCCGCTTGCATTTCATGGATCCACAGAAGGGGCATTAGACATCTATTGTGCACAATTACAATATACAGATACACAAGGGGGAACCCCTGTTTTTCCTACGTATGGAAATGGACTTGAAGACGACTTCCGTAGTTTCGCTCAGTGGATAGGGGCGATCCTTGGACGTGGACTTCCGGGTGTAAGTGTTGATAAGTACAAGCAAATGGCACTCTTGATCGGAGCTGCGGTTGAGTTAGGTATTGATGCAGATAAGCTGAGTTTTGACGCGTGGGACGCGATTGCGGGATTTATACAAACCCCGCGTAGAGCAGGGGAAAGATGGCTTAAGCGAAAAGGAGGATATCCAGAGTCAAGGGGCCGCTGGAAAGGGGATCGAGGTCAAAAGGCGCAGTGTGATATGGCGAAACTTCTTTTAGCGAAAATTGTGGACACATATCCTTGAGCTCACTCCCCCCTAATCTCCCTCCATGTAATCCACAGGCTCGATTTTTTCCCGCTGAATGGAAACAATCATATTTCCTTCGGAACTTTGACAAAAGTCGTGGCGGCTATGTGTGTCCCGACTGCCAAAAAGTTTTCTGTGGTCCCGCAGGCTTTAGACAACTCGATGCCGATCACATAACTCCATACGCACGGGGTGGCCTCACTGTATGGGAAAATCTGACCTTGCGATGTAAACCCTGTAACGTGGCAAAACGTGATAAAATAATTTGATATGCTCAATTTGCGTCTGTCTTGTGAAAACATAGACTCGGAGAAAGAACGTACATGCCAACCCTCAACTGGATCGGAAAAGAAGCCGTCATCAACCACCATGACGAAGTCCCGATACACACCTTGACACACGACCCTGATCGCTCCCTTGGGACTGAAAACGAACCGCTCGGCACTGGGAATCTCCTCATTGAAGGCGATAACCTCCTCGCCCTCAAAGCACTCCTCCCTTATTACGCGGGTAAAGTCAAATGCATCTATATTGATCCGCCTTATAATACAGGTAACGAAAGTTGGGTCTATAATGATAACGTTAACGACCCAACCATTCAGAAGTGGCTTGGAAAGACGGTAGGGGCACTCGCCACAGATCTCTCGCGACATGATAAGTGGCTCTGCATGATGTATCCACGCCTCTGTCTCCTCCATCAACTCCTTCGAGAGGACGGGATTATCTTCATCTCAATTGATGATAATGAGTTACATCACTTGCAATTGCTAATGAACGAGATTTTTGGTGAAGTTAACCTTATTGCCTGCTTGCCAACTGTAATGAATCTTAAAGGCAACAACGATGAATTCGGATTTGCTGGAACCCATGAATATACACTCTGTTGGGCAAAAAATAAAGAATATTCCCAAATTGGTGAGTTTGAATTGGACGAAGAGGAAATACTGGATTCGTGGCTAGAAGATGATTATGGATATTATAAAAAAGGAGCCGGTCTAAAAGCCACTGGGCAAAATGCTCCAAGAGCTAAAAGACCCAATTTATATTATCCAATATTTGTTAGTCCCGAAGATGAGTTAACAGTCATAGAGGGTTGTGAAACCAGAAATTATGAAGAAGTTCTACCGATGACAGATGGTCAGGAAATGAGTTGGAGATGGGGAAAACAGAAGGTGACTACAGAGTCTCACAACCTTATGGTAGAGAGGACAGACTCTGGGATTAGTCTATTCAAGAAACAGAGACCTGCCCTCGGCAATTTACCAACCAGAAAACCAAAATCTCTGCTTTACAAACCTGAATATAGCAGTGGAAACGGGACGACTGTATTAAAGGAAATATTTGGCGAGAAAGTATTTGACAATCCTAAACCTATTCAACTCTTGAAGGACTTTGTTAGTCTTTCTACAGAAGGAGATGACGTTATCCTTGACTCCTTCGCAGGTAGTGGTACAACAGCTCATGCTGTTCTGGAACAAAACCGTGAGGATCGAGGTAATCGACGTTTCATTTTAGTTGAGATGAAGTCGAAAATAGCCCGTGAGGTTACATCTGTCCGCCTTGAACGCGTCAGCGAAGGGTACACCTTTGAGAGGAGGGGTAGGCTGCAACATGTGTACGGCATTGGTGGAACTTTTTCTTATTATCATGTCGGCGAAACCTTCTTGGAAAAACAGGACATTCTGTTTAGTGAGATGGCACAGTACCTCTTTTTCAAGGAAACAGGAATGCCAATGGCAGTAGACATTGCGCAGTCCCTTTTAGAGGGGGATAGCCCGTCGTATGGTGCTTGTAATACTGATGAAAGACACCAACGCGCCTTTTTAGGTAACGCGGATGGTGTCGGGGTCTACCTACTCAACAGTGACGACATTCTGACTGAGGATCTCATAGATCGCTTACCGCGGCACGAGGGCAGCAAGATTATCCATTGCGGAGGCACCCAACTCACCGAAGCCACCCTAAAGCAGTTGGGCATCACCTTCCGCCAAATGCCGTATAATCTTGTGTAGGACTGGGAGTGGCAGAGTCATTCAATTGTAGTATTTTTATGTAGTATTTTTATATTTGTTAATAATTAATGTATGTTATGTTATGTTATAAATCCGGTCAAAGCGGAAATATTCGCACCATTTCGCTAGATTTCGCTAAAAGATAAAACCATGTAATTCCTTAAAATTGAATGACCCTGTCGGGAGTGGTTAATGGTGTTGACAAATCCGCTCAAATCTCGTATACTAATCTCAGTTGCCACTTTGTAGCATAGACTGTTAGTCTGTGCCCTACGCAAGAAATATTGAAAAACAAAGGTTTCCAATTAGGACAAATCTTATGCTTCATGCACTGGAATTAGAAAATTTCAAAGCATTCGGGGAGCGTGCACGCATCCCCTTTGCACCGATAACGCTCATCTTTGGCGAAAACAGTGCGGGAAAAAGCACAATCCTGCAAGCACTCAATCTGCTCAAGCAGACGCGGGAAAGCCGCGAGACAGGAGCTTTGTTGCTTCCCCGGACCGAAAATGGTATCGTCGATCTTGGTAGTTTCCAGGAGTTACTTTTCGATCACGAGCTAAAGCGGACACTCTCAATTCGTGTGGAAACCAAGATAGATCGTCAAGTATCTGTTGAATTCAGTTTTAAAAGACCCTCACTTGAAGAAGAAGTCCTTTTAGATCAAATCAAAATTTACTACGGAAATCCTGCTAGATGTATTGCTAAGTTTCAACCATCAGGTGCCACTGTAGAACCTGATGAATTCTTGGGTTTTTTGTTTCATTCGTTTTACATTAATTTGCGTGGTCCTCGGCCATCAAAATTAGCTGCAGTAAAGTGTGTTTGGTTAACAAAAGCTGCAAGATACTGGAGACCGGAGTTTGAGTGGGTTAAAAAGAATAGGAAAGAGATACTCAGCCGGTTTGAGGAAGAAAAATCAGATTTAAATCAACAATATTCTAAAGAAGCACTTCGAGAAGATGCTGACAGACTTCAGGAAGCAGTGGATTCCTTGGATGAATACATCAAATTTTTCTCATCTAACTTTGATTTGAAGACTTACATTTCCGAGATGCACAAGCACGAGATGGACACTGGTTTAGGTATGCAAGGTTTCCTGCCTTTTGAAGCCATTTCTAGTGAAAGGAAGCCTAGAAGGGCAGCAGACCCCCGTTCTGTATTACGTGGGAGGTTTGACCACAGAGTATTTGATGTTGCTCAGTGGACTATGGTCGCAGGTCGTGCATTAGAACAAACTTTGGAAGCTCTTTTCCCAATGGGACCTTTTCGGAGACCTCCAGAAAGATGGTACATCTTTACAGGAACCAGTCCACAGGATGTAGGTTACCGAGGAGACTTGCTTCCTGATTTACTCTTACGACGCCCTGAGCTTGTTAAAGAAGCAAATCAATGGTTAGAACAACTTGATATAGGCTATAAACTCAAGGTGAAGCCTGTCGGAACTGATTCAGGCGACCTTTTTGAAGTTAGGCTCGTAGATACGCGTCGAAAAGGAAAAGAAGGCATAGATGTAGCGTTACCAGATGTAGGTTTTGGTATTAGTCAACTTCTTCCCTTTGTTGTCCAGAGCTTGGTTTCAGAGAAACAGATTATCTCTATTGAACAGCCTGAAGTTCACGTACATCCGAGGTTGCAGGCGGACCTGGGAGACCTCTTAGCTGAAGCTATTAAAGAACCACGTCACAATCAGTTTATTGTAGAAACCCACAGCGAGCATTTGATCTTACGGCTGCAACGCTTAGTCTATGAAAAACGCATCCAACCAGAAGATGTTTCGGTTATCTACGTCAGCCGTGGGCCTGAAGGGGCAAAAGCAGAACGTTTGCGTCTTGATGAGGAAGGTGATTTCATTGATGAATGGCCCGACGGTTTTTTCCCGGAACGCCTCAGGGAACTTAGATAGTGGAAGGAGTGTTTAGATGCTTGTCAGTGCAGTGCTTGATCCTTCTGCATTTGATGTGGAGTACTTTGACGAAAATGAACTCTATATGATTCAGGCGGTTGATTTCTTAAAGGGTATCCAAAAAAACGGACTACTGATTGTTGACTCGGGAAATAGACTGCGAGATGCCCTTGTCAGACAGTACGAAGCTCTCCCAAGCAAACCTCGGGGAAGGTTGCGTATTTTAGTTGAGGAACTCTTACTGAAAAAGGGAACAAGACGGATTATTGCGTGTCATCTTTCGTTAGGTAATATTCCATCAATGAACCTTTTAGATCTGGCATATAACTTGAAAGCAGATACTGAAGCCGATGCTTTAATTGTTGGAAACGAGAGTCTAGAAAGACTAGAGTCTGATCAAAGATATAGCGAAGATATTGTTCCGTTATCCGAGTATCGCGATAGTGATTTTGAGAAAGACCGCCAGCGTTACGAAAGCCAAATTGGGCCGATAGACACACTTCCCGAATCAGAAGTGGAAAACATCATCATTCGTTCGGTCCGTTTCACCAAATGGCTTCGGTTTTATGATCCATATATTGGGCGAGGAAACAATACGAACGATTTCCGAGAGGGCATTGAATATATTCTATCTCTTTGGTATGATCACGGTTTTTTTGTATCTCAGCAGGGGGCCGGAAGTGTGGAGATATTTACGTGCAGTGATCAATATATTCGGGTTCAGGAACAGCACCGTAGAATCGTTCAAGAACTCATAACACCGTTACAGCAACGGTTCCCTTGGCCGGTAAATTTCTTGATAAAAAATGATCCCAGACGAATCTTCCATGCAAGATATTTAGAGACACAACACGCTATTATCCGAATCGAACGAGGGTTTGATTTTTTTGATCAAGACAATGAATTTTTGCGAAACTTCTTTACGCTGAATATGGCGGAAAGTTCTCATTTGAAAGAATGTCGTGATTTACGGAACGTAGTCCTTTGATAGCACATCCTGGCAATATGTATAGAAATTATGCATATTACTCCTGATATGTATAAAAATTCGCAAAAACTATACATGTACAATCGTTGGAAGTAATAAAATGACACTTAATATTACAGATATGCCCCTCGAACAATTCAAAGATTGGCTCGTGCCTATTGTTAACGAAGATATATTCACATCCCGTGAACGACTCATCGCACTGCTTGCAAAGAATGCTCCTCACGACGAACTTGAAGAAGAGTTTCGGGAGTTCTTTAACGGTTACTACGTGCTTGCTTTGGAGTTGGAGGAGTACGAAGAAGTTATACTTGGAATTATAGAGCAGAACGATGCATTTGCACACCTGAATCACCGTATCTCAGCAGTTGAGGCACAGCGGAAAAGTTCACCTTTGGGACGCGAAGCGCGGCGAATGGGTCTCTCCGTACACGGTGATCCTGTTCCAGAAATAAAAGTTACCGCTTTATCTCCTGATGAATTCCGGGGGTTCGTTCATACACTTGCAAATTGGCGATTTTTTGTATCGCGGGAACGTCTCGTTAAGTTAATGGAAACGGATGACCGTATTGAGATATCGTATCGTCTACGTACTGAATTCTACGAATTTTTCGTTTGCTACTTGGAATTGGAACTGTTTCTTGAAAATTATGATTACGACCCAGACGATGGATTGGAGTTGCGTCCAGAATTCATTGAAGAGTTAGAACGCGAGGAGGAGTATATCCGGTCCGGTGGTAAAATGTATACACTTGAGGAGGTCGCCGAAGAATTAGGAATCGACTTGAAATGTATGAATTGATATTGACCTCAAATGCCAGGCGGGATTTGCGGCGTTTGGATGCCAAAATTCAGAGGCAAATTCTTAGAAAACTTAGACACCTTTGTGAAAATTGTGATGACTATCCTCATAAGGCACTGAAAGGAAAATATAGTGGACAGTTTAAGTTGCCTTCCGGAGACTATCGAGCGATCTACACTCACGATAAACGAACGCTGACAGTTGAAGTCTCCCGAATTCGGCATCGTTCATCTGTATATTAAAAAAGTAAATATCTTTCTAACATTGGAAAGCAGAAAAGATGCACCTACCTCTCAAAGAATACCAAGAACGCACCCTTGAAACCCTAACAGAATATTACCAAAACTGCTTACGTCTACAAAACGCCAACACTGCTTTTTATGACCTAACCCAACGACCTTACGCCTCCGTTGATGGTTTACCCGGTATGCCGTATGTCTGCCTCAGACTCCCTACAGGAGGTGGCAAAACTTTCGTTGCATGCCACGCTGTCAGTATCACCGCATCTGAGCTCTTAAAGACAGAGAGTCCTATTGTTCTTTGGCTTGTTCCTTCAAACGCCATCCGCGATCAGACACTCAACGCCCTTAAAAATCCGGATCATCCCTATAGGGACGCGTTTAGGTCCGCAAGGCATAACGTCGAGATTCTCACCATCGGCGAGGCACTCTACCTATCCCCGCATATTCTCAATACAAAGACCACGATTATCGTTTCCACGATGCAAGCGTTCCGTGTTGAGGATACCGATGGTCGCAAGGTTTACGAACCCTCCGGCGCGTTAATGGGGCATTTCACACATCTTTCAGATGAGGTACTCTCAGGGATTGAGCGAGAAAATAGTAAACCTGTTTATTCGCTCGCGAATCTTTTATGCGTCAAACGTCCGCTCGTTATCGTTGACGAGGCACACAACGCCCGAACCGAGCTCTCTTTTGAAACACTTGCTCGGTTTAACCCCTCTGCAATCATTGAATTCACTGCGACCCCTGATACGGAACAAAACCCTTCCAATGTCCTTTATACCGTTTCTGCCGCTGAACTCCAAGCGGAAGATATGATTAAGATGCCGATTCAGTTGGAAACCGATCCTGAGTGGAAACGGCTGCTCGCGACTGCTATTGCACAACGTAACGCCCTTGAAGTAGATGCCGAAAAAGAACGACGAGAAACAGGCGAATACATCCGTCCTGTGATGCTGATTCAGGCGCAGCCAAGACGTAGAGACCAAGAAACTTTAACGGTTGAAGTCGTTGAGAAATGCCTACTTGAGGAACACACAATTCCTGAAGACCAGATCGCGCGTGCAACAGGCGAGGACAGAGGACTTGACGATGTGGACATCAACGATCCAGAGTGTCAGATTCGCTATGTCATCACCGTGCAAGCGTTACGGGAAGGATGGGATTGTCCGTTTGCCTACGTTCTCTGCTCTGTTGCCGAAATGAGGTCCGCTACTGCTGTTGAACAGATATTAGGAAGGGTTATGCGTCTTCCGAAAGCACAGCGAAAGAAACGGGAATCGCTGAACAGTGCTTATGCCTTTGTTGCGTCCCAGAACTTCTATGACGCTGCAGCTGCCTTAACCGATGGACTCGTTCAGAACGGATTTGAGAAACAGGCAGCCGCTGAACTCATTCGTCCTACGAATGAGCAGCAAGGTGAGTTACCGTTTGTTGAGGACACGACACAGCCTGATACTGAACCTACCGCCGCTGCGCGCGGTGAAGTCTTTAAAATTCCAAAGTTGATGGTCAAGCGGGACCAGACGTATCTTGACTTTGAGGCATCACGATTTTTAGAAACCGTGTGGCAATTGTCCGAATGCGATGCTGAACTCTCTGAGGAAGAATTTCCTTCGGAATTTAACACAGGTGAGCGTGGTGAAGTTGGGCTCTCTCAAGAAGGAAGAGTGGAAATACGGTTTTTGGGTCAACTTCATCAGCAGATGTCTTTTCTCGCACCCGATGACAATTGGGATGCTGCACAACTCGCAAACTGGCTTGACAGGACCATTAAACATCTGGATATTTTACAACGTGAATCTCTGCCATTTTTACAACGGTTAGTCAAGTATCTTATTGACGAGCGCAACATTCCAATAGAGGTCCTCATCCGCAATAAATATGCTCTGAAGGATGCCGCTGAGAAGAAAATTGATAACCATCGCCAAAACGTGCACCAGGCTACCTATGAAAACTTTCTTCTGCCCGAATGTGCCACTCCGGTTGTTGTTTCACCTGACCACTGTTTCTCCTTTGAGCCGCACAGTTATCCCTATAACACCCGTTATACCGGTCATTATCAATTCCAGAAGCACTACTATCAACATGTTGGCGATCTAAAGTCAGATGGTGAGGAATTCCAATGTGCGCAGTTCATTGACAGGTTACGTGAAGTTAAATTTTGGGTACGGAATCTTGAACGCAAACCCCTGCGTTCCTTCTGGCTCCAAACTTCAACCGACAGGTTTTATCCCGATTTTGTATGTTTCTTGACCGATGGACGCTATCTGGTTGTTGAGTACAAAGGCGTTCATCTCTGGTCCGCCGACGATGCGAAAGAAAAACGTGAGATCGGTGAGTTGTGGGAGGCACGTGGGGGCGGACAGTGTTTGTTCATTATGCCCAAAGGACCTGATTTTAATGCCATCCAAACCAAACTCTCCCAAAATCTTGATTAAAGCGAAACCAATTACATGAAAAACGGAGGAACTCAACTTGAACATTAAAAAAATTATAGCATTCGCGTTTGTGTTAGCTTTTATTGTCCTAATTGCGAGTTTTATCGGTTGCGAACGGATTCAGCAGATCGTTCATCCTACCACGCCTCAGATGGAGAGCGTTAGTGAGGAGATTTTAATTGGTGCTGTCTATCCGCTTACAGGACGATTCAGTTCGGCGCATCCATCGTCAAGATATGGCACTGAGCTTGCTGTCGGAGAGATTAACACCTCACAACACAGCAGTGTGAAGATCAGACTCATTACAGAGGACGATCGGAGTAGCGTGGAGGGTGCTGTTGAAGCCTTCAACAAACTGATTCATCAAGACAAGGTTCCTGTCATCCTCGGTCCGGGATCCTCAAGTCAGGTACAGGAGGCTTTTCCAATCGCGCACCAGAATCAAATTGTAGCGATGAGTCCTTCCTCAGCCGCCTCTGGCTTGAGTGCAATTAGCGATTTTGTTTTCCGTACCAATCTCACCACAGATGTGCTTATTCCTAACGGTGTTCGAGTGACGCAAGAGAAACTCGGATACCAACGGGTGGCTACGCTATTTGATGAGGTTGATCTTTTTTCTCAGGTTAGCGATGAGGCGTTGAGAAACGCGCTCACTGATAACGGTGTTGAGATTCTAACAACAGAAAGTTTCCAAACCGAAGAGACTGACTTTTCTGCGCAATTCACGCGTATCAAGACATCGGATCCGGATGCCATCTTTATCTCGTCTACAGTCGCAGACATTTCCAACATTCTGATTCAAGGTCGCGAACTTGGGATACCTTTTGATATTCCGTTCATTGTCAATCTCACTCTATCCAGTAATTCGGTGAAAGCCGCGCAAGATGCTGCCGAGGGAACGATCACTTTTACGAGTTGGGATAGCACTGAAGACACACCCGGCAATCAAGCCTTTGTTCAAAACTACATCGCAAAATATGGAATAGAACCGAGTATTTGGGCAGCGCAATATTACACTGCTGTTTATGTCCTTGCAAAAGCGATAGAGGATGCCCAATCAACAGATCCAGAGGCGATTGCGGCAGCACTCGCGGAAATTCGTGATTTTGACACGATTCTCGGTCCGTTCTCTTTTAATGCTGTTGGAGACGCGGTCTACGATCCTATTGTCTTGATTGTCAAAGATGGTGAGTTTGAGGTGTTTGAGTAGGTATGTGTTTCAATATGCAGAGAGGCTTTAGGTAAGCGTAACCTAAAGCCTCTTTTTCAATTCTGACTTGTGAATTTCTTATTCATCTGAATCGTCCGGATAGTCGATCGACCATTTGCCGCGTCCATCCCCAGAGGGTTCTTCTTTCCAGAGATCAAGGAACTTTTCAGGGGCGTTATGCTCCGTGAGATGCGCCATAAACATGTCATGCAACTCTTGGACGAGTTCCATATTATCCGCAGCGATATTGTTCTCGGCTATCGGATCAGCGGGTAGGTCGAACAGTTCCGGTCTACCGTATTCACCAACGGGTGCGTATCCCCAGCGATCAGTAACGAGGAATGGCACTGTCGCTCGACGTGGCACAGTCTCGTCACGCGCCGCGATATGGCAACCCGTCACGGCATATTCTCTATGCTGTGTATCGCCGTTACGGAGCGCCTGTGCAAAAGAGCGGCCCTCAAACGGTGTCGGTGGATCCAAGGTAACCCCAGCCAATTCACAGAGTGTCGGCATAATATCCATCGGCTGTGCGATGAGGTCGAGGCGTTGTCCGCTCGGGACATCGCCACCCGCAATCAGGAACATCTCATGATTAATTTCCGGATACGTCGGCCAATAGCGTTCATCCTCTGGATCAATATTGGATTTGCCCGTTCTACTGTGTTCGCCGATAGACATACCGTGGTCCGACATGACAACGACCAGGGTATCGTCCCATAACTCCAAGTCTTCCACTTTCTGCAGCACCCGTCCGATGTGTCGATCAATGAGTTCTGCTTCACCTGCGTAGTGTGCCCAGAGGTTGTGCAGTTCGGCATCCGTAAAGAGCGACGACAGACCGTAATTCGGATGTAGCATCGGTGGACCGGTGTAATCAGGATCGTATCGTTTGACGAGATATTCGGGAGGATCCCACGGTTCGTGCGGATCAAAGAAGTCTACCCAGAGGAAGAAGGGACCTGAGCGGTGGTTCTCTTCCAGCCATCGAATTGTGGTTTCAGAGGTCCTCCCGGAAAACGTCTCCGATTCGTATTGGTAATAGCGGTTCGTCCAGCGGTGGGTGTTCGGGAGCGTGTGTCCTCTATATGACGGGTGGGGGCGTGTCTTCTCATTCGGCATAACGATTTTTATCTCGTCGTTATGATGTAGAAGCGGTTTGTCTCCTTCCTGTCCACGGTGCTGAAAAGCCGCATCGAAACAGTGTTGGAACCGGACGTTGAACAGGTGCGGCGTATCACAGATGAGCTGCGTTGCGTATCCCTGATCGCTCAGGAGTTGTGATGTAATGTTCCGTCCGCTCAGATCGATGGGCTGCCACGGGTAGTGGGGCCACCCGACTGTTCCCGTCATAATATCTGTGCGGTGTGGCACTGTCGGGAAGCTGCTCATATAGAATTTGTCGATAGCCGTTGCGCGTTCTGCCTCAAATTTATCGAGCAGTGGCGTGCGAATCGGACGACGCGCCCGTTCACCGAGATTGTCATACCGAAAGGTATCGGTAATCAGTAAAACAATATTTTTCATATTTTTAACTATTAACCTCGCTATGATTGCCCATTACGCAATCATCGGTTTGTGATTTGGTCTAACCTTTTGGTAATAAAGTTGTACCATTTCTATTTGAATAATCCGCATAACGCATATTATTCACAAGCCATCTCATAATTTCAATAGGACGTATCGTAGGGGCGAGGTCTCCTCGCCCGTTATCAAAGTGAACTTTACAGATATAATCTATGATTTAAACCTCTTGGCGCGTTGTTCTTAGCAAAAATAGCGTCACCAACAGCAACGGCACAATAACCGCAGCAGAAACCGCGATAGGGACGAGTGCACCGATGAGACACGGAAAGAAAAGGATTGAGCCGATCATGGAGCCTTTCAGCGCGAAGTAGCCATTTTCCTCGTTCGGTTGGAGATACAGTGAAATACGCGTGCCAACCGTGGCGATGACACCTAAGATTACCCAAACAATATAGGATTTGTGGAGATCGGGTTCCAACCAATACGGCAAAAAGGCGATGGTAAAAGCGAGAACCGTGGCAACCGCCGAGAGTAGGAGTGCTGGACGGATGCCAAGTTGGATCGGAGTCGTTACGATGCCGAGTTCTTTATCGCGCGAGATGTCTTTGAAGGTGGTGGTAATATGCGTGCCTAAATCGTAAAGCGTTGTTGCCGCGAAGGCATACCATACCAACCGCGGCACAGTGCCGTTCACTGCTAATGCGCCGAAGACGCTCAGGAGTCCAATTCCGAGCGGCAGTGTGAGACTTCCTAAGATACCTTTCCCTTTAAAAATGGCGTTGTAGAGATGCGAGATTGCGACCAAACCCATCACCAGCAGACCGGCTTTGATATTGAGCCAGAAACCGCCAATCACACATAACCCGTAGATAATACTCGCCGGGACAATCGCCTGACGCGGGGTCAGCCGCTGTGATGGAAGGGGACGTTCTGGATTCGTGTGTTTATCTGTTTCATGGTGGAAGTAGTCATTTTTTATCATTCCGGCGAAGTAGCCGCAGAGCGCAACCAAGAGTGCTGCCGCGACGCGTCGTGTGAAGTGCCCGTCACTGGCGATAAGCGCGCCGGGCAGTGTTGCGACAATCGGAATCGCGAAAAGCGGATAGCGGATGAGGTCGAGATAGGCTTTGAAACGGTTCATCTATCGACTTTCGATTAGAAATTTTCGCGTGGCACGCCTGCTTCTGTTACCGGAGAATTTCTGGGTTCGTAGGCTTCGTCTACACCGTAAAACTGATCGCTTTGGGTTCCCGTGCCGAGCTCGGTGATATTCGGGCCAATCTGTTTATTACCTTGGATGAAGTTGTCCCGGAGCCGACCCCCGTCGTAGACTGCCCAACCGACATTCAACGTGATGTTATTGGAGACGATCTCTGGGGATGCAGTGGAATAGCAGACGATGGCGTTCTCATAATTCGCACGGAGAATATTATACTGGATACGCGGTCGAGCGTCATCTTCGCATATAATTCCGTAATTGTTAGCCGTGAACTCGTTGTATTCTACATCCGGGGACGCGCCGCCTCGGAATTGTGTGCCTGTGCCGTTCCTATTAAATTCGTTGCTGGTAATAGTCGGGCTGGTATTTTCGGAGAGGACCCCTGTTTTGTTTTCACTGAACAAGCATCTCTCGATTTGAACGGCATCCGTCCGGGCTGTGATGCCAGCGGTTGCATGTTGGATACGGCAATATGTGAGTCGGCTATTCGGGCTTTCGGCTTCGATCTGAATTCCGCCCCAATCTCCTGCCTTTGGCGGATCGGCAGTTAAAGTTACCTGAGTGTCGGTGCTGATATTCTCTTCCATGCCCATTGTCCCGAAGTCTGATGTCAGTGGTGACACGTGTGCGTCTATTTCGGATGGGGCGTGCTGATCTTCGCGCATCCTTCCCAAGGAACCGAAGACAACCATCCGCTCTGGTGATCCTTCGGCATAGAGTTCACCGCGCACGACGATGTGGCTTGGTGTATCTATCGGTTCAAAACCGACAATAGTGCCTGATCGGATCGTCAACGTGATACCTTCGGGGACAATGAGGGTGTCGGTAATATAGATGCGTCCGTCCCAAACCTCATTTTCTGTCAGTTCACCCGATTTCTCTATGATCTCTGAAGTGCCACCTACATCGAGATTGAAGGTTTCACCTTGGCATCCGCAATAGAGCGCAGTTAAAGCACAGATAAGGGGGATGAGGAGGGTGCAGCACGAGAATTTCTGATGTTGCTGTGTGAGAGTTGCTATTTTCATGACTATAATTTTAGCATAGACATGTGTTTAGATCAAGGATGAAACAAGTATCGGAAATCGGAGATCCTTCCTATAGGAGAATTGAATGGCTCTGGGAAAAAAAAGTTTGACATCGGGCGTAAAATTTGCTATAATTGTATAATTAGATATTATATTGTCGTTACACGGATTGAGACCTCAGAACTTATATGGATGCCATAGAATATTTGGGGCGTTTTAGGGAATGGCATCTATAATTATGCATTTTAGTACCGAGCACGGAACCCAAAAGCACATCTCACGCCTACAAAAAAGGACGTATGGACAATGTTTGAAAGTTTGAGTGATAGGTTACAAAGCACTTTCAAAAGACTCAAGGGACAGGGAAAGTTAACAGAGAACAATATCTCTGATACGCTGCGTGAAGTGCGTCGGGCGTTTCTTGAGGCCGATGTCAACTATAAGGTCACACGTGAGTTCATAGAGCGGATTAAGGTGCGTGCCCTCGGTCAAGAAGTACTCGGGAGTCTGACACCGGAACTGCAAATCGCTCGAATTATTGGCGAAGAACTCACCCAATTGATGGGTGAAAAGGCGGAGAAAATTCGCATCGCACCGGGGGGACCCACCGTGGTGATGCTTGCCGGATTGCAAGGCGCGGGGAAGACGACTGTCGCTGCGAAGTTAGCACTCAGGTTTCGCAAAGAGGGACGTAAACCCTTACTTGTTGCCGCAGATGTATATCGACCGGCTGCTATTAAGCAGTTGCAAATTCTCGGTGAACAGACAGAGACACCCGTGTTCTCAATGGGAACAGAGGTCTCTCCTGTTGACATCGCTGAGGCATCTGTCAAGGAAGCCTTAGCACATGGGCATAACTGCGTTATTATTGATACTGCTGGACGGCTGCACGTTGATGAGACGTTAATGGGTGAACTTCAGCAGATTAAAGAACGCGTGGAACCGACAGAGATCCTGCTGATCGTTGATGCAATGACGGGTCAGGATGCCGTGAATGTCGCCGAGAATTTCAACACTGATTTGGAGATTGATGGCGTTATCCTTACGAAAATGGATGGCGATGCACGTGGCGGGGCTGCACTCTCTATTCGGCATGTCACGCAGAAACCGATTAAGCTCATCAGTGTCGGTGAAAAAATTGAAGCCACAGCGTTAGAGGAATTCCATCCCGAACGGATGTCTTCTCGGATCCTCGGAGAAGGCGATTTCCAAACTTTGCTTGAGAGAGCAGAAGATGTTTTCAGCGAAGACCAGGCAAAGGAACTTGAACGTAAACTTACAGAGAACAAAGGTTTAGATTTTGACGATTTTCTCACGCAACTGGAGCAACTTAAAAATATGGGACCCTTGGATCAATTGATGGATCTGATGCCCTTTAAGAATCAGTTGCCTGTTCAAAACCTTACACCCGATGAAAGCCATTTGCGAACGGCGAAAGCGATCATCCATTCAATGACGCTTGAGGAGCGTAAGAATCCTCGACTCTTGGATAGAAGTCGAAAACTTCGCATTTCCAAAGGCAGTGGAACAACAGTAAATCAAATAAACATGCTGGTTTCGCAGTTGCAGATGATGAATCGTATGCTGAACCAGCAGGCGGCGATGGCGATGCCACAGATGGGACGGAAGGTGGGAGCGCTACCGGGGTTGAAACGGAAGACATCCAGGAAACCTCGAAAACGGAGACGCCGCAAATCACGATAGGGCGACTCCAGAAGGGGCGCCTGCTATGTAAGCAGCATAAATACCAAGGAGGTATTTTTTGGCAGTTAGAATTAGATTACAACGACACGGTAGAAAAAAACGTCCTTTTTATCGGCTGGTGGCGGCAGACGCACGCGCCCAAAGGGACGGTGTGTTTTTGGAACGCCTCGGTCATTACAATCCTATGACCGACCCCGCAGATGTTTTCATTGATGAAGAGAAAGCCTTAAAGTGGTTACGACGGGGCGCACAACCTTCTGATACCGCAAAGCGACTCCTCACTCAAAACGGGATTTTGATGAAATTCGAGTACGAGAAATTGGGGAAACCGATGCCAGGGAGTGAAGGCGTCGAAGAAAGCACAGAAACGGAGGACGTCGAACCTACCGAAACGCAGGACGCAACATCTGAAACCGACACCTCGTCCGATGAAGCAACACCCGACGCAGAAACACCGGCGTCCGAAGAAGAATAGTTTTCAGTTAACTGATAACTGAAAACTCCTCTGAAATCCGAAAGTCAACTATGTTCAAAGATTTGATTGAATACATCGTAAAATCTCTCGTCGATTATCCCGACCAGGTAGTGGTTCGTGAAGTAACTGGCGAAACGGTCGTTATCGTTGAGTTGACTGTCACAGAGGAAGATCTGGGGAAGATTATCGGTAGATATGGGCGAACGCTTAAAGCCATCAGAAGTGTGCTCTATACCGCGGGGTTGCAAGCCAACAAAAAGGTTATTCTTGAACTGATTGAATATCCGAAATCAGATGAGTAGATTGAAGAATAGCAGTCAGCAGAAGGGTGGTCGGCTGTCAGTCGGATTTTTTACGCCATAAAAAATCCTTTCAGTTTTCAGTTAAAGAGGGACGTGTGGCAGGAAAGTCTACTGTAACGTCCACTAAGTCTTAACCGATAACTGAAAACCGATAACCGAAAACCAATAGAAATGCGAATTGATGTTCTTGCCCTGTTTCCAGAGATACTCGCGCCAGCGTTGAACACGGGTATCCTCACGCGTGTTCAGGACGCCGATAAACTCGCTGTCAATCTCCATAACCTACGAGAGTGGGCAACCGATAAACATAAGTCGGTTGATGATTATCCTTATGGCGGCGGCGCGGGAATGATTCTTAAACCGGAACCTATTTTCGCAGCACTCACGACGTTGAACCCGGAAATGAATGCGAACGTTGTCTATTTGACACCGCAAGGGACCCCCTTGACCCAAGCCGTTGTGGAATCGCTTTCCTTGGAAAAACATCTCATTCTTTTGTGTGGGCGCTACAAGGGCGTTGATGAACGCGTGCGACACCGATTGGTAACGACTGAGATTTCTATTGGCGACTATGTGTTGAGCGGTGGAGAAATTGCTGCGCTCGTTTTGATTGATGCGATCGGGCGGGTCCTTCCGGGAGCCTTGGGCGATTATGAATCCGCACATGTCGATTCGTTCAGCCATGACTTACTCGACCATCCGCACTATACGCGTCCCGCTACGTTCGCGGATCTCACTGTGCCTGACGTGCTTTTGAGTGGACATCATAAGAATATTGAGAAATGGCGGTATGCGGAGGCACTCAAACGGACCGCAGCGTGCCGACCCGACCTACTGCAGCGGTTGGAACTGAGCGAAGAGGATATCGCGATTCTCAGAGCGGCGGGATTGATGGAATAAACCGAGGAATTGCGTATTGGGTCTTTCAGTGCCTTGTATATCTGCATAAATATATATCAGCACTTATATCTATTACATAAGGAGGCATAAGAGATGAATTTAATTGAATCTGTTGAAAATCAATATATGAAGAGCGATATCCCTAATTTTGGTCCTGGGGATGTTGTCAAGGTGAATACACGTATCCGTGAAGGACAGAAGGAACGCATTCAGGCATACGAAGGCACTGTCATCCGTCGCAACCATGGTGGATTGAAGGAGACCTTTACGGTTAGGCGTGTCGCATTTGGTGCTGGAAGTGAAAGAACCTTTCCGCTCCATTCTCCTAATATTGAAAGCATTCAAGTAGTTCGATACGGCGCTGTTCGCCGCGCGAAGTTGTATTACTTACGCGATCGGACCGGAAGAGCTGCCCGTGTCAAAGAGCGTAGAAGATAACCTGATGGAGATGAACGTTTTTGAGTTTGCGTGCCAACAAAACGGCTACAAACAGATTGCTGGCATTGACGAGGCAGGTCGAGGAGCTTTGGCAGGTCCCGTCATTGCCGCTGCAGTCATTTTACCGATCAATTGCGGCATTAGAGGTTTGCGAGATTCAAAACAGTTGTCTCCGAAGCAACGTGACTACCTATTTGACGAAATCCACGACGTTGCTGTATCCGTAGGTATCGGTGCCGCCGATCATCGGGTTATTGATCGTTTGAATATTCTTCAGGCGACGCTGTTAGCGATGCGAGAAGCCGTTGAAAAACTGACACCTGCCCCGGATTACGTGCTCGTTGACGGCTCGAATTTACCTGAAGCAGGAATTGTCGGTGAAGCAATTCCCAAAGGTGATAGCAAAAGTTATTCTATTGCGGCAGCCTCTATTATCGCCAAAGTCACTCGAGACCGACTGATGGCTGAATTGGATCCGATCTACCCCAACTACGGATTCTCGCGGCATAAAGGGTATCCCACCTCCCAACATCGACAAGCGATTGCCCAGTTTGGCACGTCCGAAATTCATCGTCGCACCTTTAAACTCCTTCCAGACGCTTGAACCGTTTACCGAACCCCAAGATAGAACCCTCTAATTCACCCCCGATAAGGGGTAAGTTCTCATCCGTAATGTCTAAGTAATTCTATAATCTACGATAAATAAGGTAAAATTAAAAAATGGATCGTTCGCGCGTGGACATCGCAAAAATGGGTGAGGCGTTGGCAGTGAAGCATCTCAAAGCGCGTGGGTGTAAAATCCTGGCACAGAATTATCGCGCACGCCGCGGTGAAATAGATATCATCGTGCGGGATGGTGAATTCACCGTTTTCGTGGAAGTGAAAACGCGGCGGAGCCTCAAATTTGGGGTGCCTCAAGCGGCCGTAACTTGGCAAAAACAGAAACAAATTTCTAAGGTCGCTTTGGCATACCTACAATCCCGAAACCTCTTGGACGCACCGTGCCGTTTCGATGTTATCGCAATTCACTTATCCCCGCAGCTTAAGGTGTTAAATCTCGAGCAAATTGAGAGCGCGTTTGAATTTCAAGCCTGAACCGAATTCGCAACGATGTCTTATGAAGTTCAATGCCTACAGATCGGGAAACCTTAGAATCCGTTTCGCGTTCCCTCCCATAATGTCTGCCAGTTCCGCTTCAGATAGATCCGGTAGTAATTCTTCTATCACGGTGGTAAGTTTCCCATACCCCGGTTCTTCCAATATCCATGGAAAATCGGTTGCCCACATCAACCGTTTTGCCCCAAAGCCAGTCAAAAGCCCTCGGTGCCATCCCGCCAAATCTTTATAAGGGAATTCTTCCGTGCTAAAGGCGTATTGACCGGAGAGATGCACATTCACATTTTCATAGCGTGCAAGTCGATAGGTGGTGTGCATGGTCAGGTTGTAACCCGTCACCTGTATCTGAGGTCTTCCATATTCATCCCAACTGAATTTGCCTTTTCCTGGGCACACGGCAAGATGATTGAGCACAACCCGGACCTGTGGAAATTCTTGTATCAGGTATGGCAGGAGGTGTGCATTAATCGCGTTCGGATAGAGCCACAAGACATAATCGCGTTCGGCAGCGCACTTCCAGATAGGATACGCCGCGAACTCGCGGACATCCATCTTCGCAAAAATATCACGCGGTCCCCCGAATGTGGAAAATCGGAATCCGATAATCCCAGTGTTATCTGTGAGTTCCGCCATGTGGTCGGCAGGATTTGGATGTCCGTCTGGAACCAATCCAATCCCTAAAAATCGGTTTGGATACGCTTTGAGACAGTGCAGTAAGTAACGATGGTTCGCTGTGCTCGCGCCCGCCATCTGGACAAGAACTGCCTGATCGATCCGGTGTTTCTCCATTTCATCTAACAGTTTTTCGACAGGCTCTTCCCGTTCTGCGGGCCAAACGTCTGATATCTCCCGTGGAAACTCGGCGGAGGCTTTTGTGAATACGTGCAGATGCGCGTCAATGCGTGGCATAGGTATCCCCCTTTGATTACCCGTCCAAACTGAACAATTTACGACGTTCCGGGGTCTGGCAGTGCTCCGAGATAGAGGCATACTGTTCCGGTCCGACACGTCCTGGTGTTCGTTTTTCGTAGATCAGGATAATGGATTTACGCGGCACATCGGAGTGATTGTCCATGGAAACGTGCCATCCACACGAATTGAACATGATCGCTGTGCCTGCTTTACCGGGGAAAGCTTTGTGTCCCGGCATGCTTTCTTGCCGCATCGGGCGCGTGTAGGGACCAGCATCGGGTTTATGGCTGCCCGGCACAAAGCCGAATTCCCCACCTCCCTGTTCGACATCGTTGACGTAAATTTGGACCTTGATGTGGAGTGGATTGTCATGTCCCACATCGGGATGCCATCCGGTGTAGCTCACGGGCCACGGTGCTACCGTCCGCACCTGAGGTCCTAAGAGGATGAGGTCGTGGTCGGTAAATGCCATCAAGGCACCGTAGTAGCTTGGATAGTCGATAATGTCGATGAAAACCGGATCCTTTTCAAGCGGATTTGGGATGTCATAGAAGGTCGCGACGGATTCCCCCGCTTCAACTCTATCCAGCCACTCTTCTTTGCACGCGTCTGCCCAGTAATCGAAAGCGGTTTGGAGTCGCTTGAGGTCCTCCCCTTGAATTGCGTTTTCAAAGACGAGATACCCTTCCTCTTCCCACTGTGCTTTCTGTTCAGGTGTTGGTAGAATCATGATTTTCCTCTCTTTACACGCTTTGCGCCGAATTAAGAAACGCGGCCCCTGCCTGCGATTTGCCAGACTGTTTCAACGTTATTGTCTCTGAGACCTATGAGTTCATCGTGCAGGTTGCTCGTCATCCCTTGATGCAGCGGGATAACGGAGAGCTGTTCACCGACCTTAAATCGGTGGGAGCATTCACTGACATCGACATGCCCGTGTTCGACCGACATTCCGTAAATCTTCGCCTCGGGATGTTCAATGATGTGACCGTAAGGCGTTGGGGGATAACTCGCAAAAGTCTTCATCCCACCATCAATAATAATCCGCTCAGGCGTTGGTGTGCTGACGACGGTTGTGATAACACGCAACACACACTTGTCAGGCGCGAGCATCTCGGAACTCCCGACCCGGGTCATCCCTTCGTAAACGTAAGAACCGCTTCGGGTTTCCGTGCAGCCGAGTTCTTTCGATGCCGCTTCCGAACCTGTGCCGCCACCACTGATGATGTTCACAGGAATTCCGTCGCTTGAGAGTAAGTCAAGCGTTTCTTCGATAAACGGCTTCGCTCGGACGTTGCTCGGATACGTCATCACACCTTGGAAATCGATGCCTGACATTTTCATAATCTGTTGTGCGAGGCGTTGTGCGTCTTGGGGGGACTGCACACCGCAGCGTCCACTTCCGGTATCGAGTTCCACGATAACAGGTACAACACAACCGTCAGCACTTGCTTGTTCAGAGATACCGGTTGCTGTTTCTTTTGAATCGAGTGCGACGATAACCTTGGCACGTTGGACGAGTGCTGTCAACCGTTTCAATTTCGGTGTTCCGACGATATTGTAAGGGACAAGGATATTGTCGATGTCAGCATCTACCATCACCTCTGCTTCGCCTAATTTCTGGCAGGTAATGCCTTGGGAACCGGCGGCAATCTGCAATTTAGCGATCTCTGGCACCTTATGCGTTTTGGTATGCACACGCAGGGGAATACCGAGTTGATCGCAATGTGTTGCCATACCCTCGATGTTCCGTTCAAGCACATCCAGATCTGCGGCAAGTGCGGGTGTGTCTAAGGCAGCGATGTTCATAGTTTCCTCGTAATGTAGACTATGGATTTCTACGTTTAATTTACCTCTTGTGCATTTTTCTGTCAAGCGATTGGGCGATGATGCGTGAAAAGCCTCTTGATTTTTTGTCAGATGGGTGCTATACTGTTCATACAAGAAATCCCTTCAAACACCCCTTGACACACCACGCGTGGCAGGTGCGGTTTTAGGGCAGCACATAGTGCTTTCTTCGGCTGGCAAGCGCACACCATTTGAAGCTTGAGCATGATTTTCTCACGGGAGATTTTAGGAAATTGAAACGATTAATTGTAGGAATTACCGGCGCGAGCGCAGGAGTCTATGGGGTCCGTCTGCTGCAAGTGCTCACAGAACAGCAGGATATAGAGATACATCTGACGATTTCTTCGTCTGGGGCGCGTGCCTTGTCAGAAGAACTTCAGCTTGAAGTTGACCTCAACAATTTCAAATTGGAATCCCTCATCGGTGTGTCTTCGCCGCGGGTTATTTACCATCACGAATCGGACATCGCGGCACCGATTGCCAGCGGCTCCTTCCGGACCGAGGGGATGGTCGTTGTGCCGTGCAGTATGGGGAGCGTTGCGTCTATCGCGGGAGGCATGTCGCGCAATCTTATCCAACGCGCCGCGGATGTATGTATCAAGGAGAATCGCAAGCTTGTAATTGTCCCGCGCGAGACACCCTTAAGTCCGATCCATTTGGAAAACATGCTGAAATTGTCGCGCCTGGGGGTTTGTGTGTTACCCGCAATGCCAGGGTTTTATCACTACCCAAAAGATGTGGACGATCTGCTCAACTTCGTTGTTACGAAAATATTGGATCAGTTTGGCATAGATACGGGATTGATTCAAAGGTGGAAAGAATTTTAATTTTCCCTTTTCTGTCCCACCCGATTGTGATGTCTACACCATAATCCCCATAGGAGTGCCGGAATAAGGTTGAGTGCCGCGATTCCCCACAAGATCATCGGTATCTGAAACCGATCTAACAGCATCCCAATCATCATTGAGCTGGCACCGCCCATAAGTGTGAAAAGGGCGAACTCAGTGCCGAAAATACGTCCTCGAATTTGGTTCGGGGCGCGTTGCAGCAGCAATTGTGTCGAAAATACCCATACGATTCCACCCCCGATGCTCCTCACAAGCCCCCCGAAAAGCACGGTCTCAAAATTAGATAGGGGAGCCATGATGGCTATTCCGATCACTGCGATTAAGTAACCGAGGGTGATACTGACTCGGAGCGGTTTGTCTCGGTCGCCGGTCCACCGCCGCGCCAGAATCGGTCCGATACCACTTCCGATCCCATTTACGCAGTATATCATTCCTAAACTCAATGCCCCACCGACTCCAATAACGAAATAACTATTGGAGATCTCCACTAACACCACCTGAACACCCGTAGACATTAAAAGGGATATCGCTGCCTTATGGATTGCGATGATTAGGATGTCGGGCCGCTGAAACATATAACGCAGTGCCGTTAACTTTGCACGTCCTGGCGTTTCTCCGGCAGTAGATGATGTCCCGGGGAGTCTAATCTTCAGCAAGAGGCCTGCTGAGACAGCAAAGGTGCATCCGTCAATAATGAAAGCCGTCTGGCTGCCAAAGAGTCCTGTTGTTAAACCCCCGATGGCAGCACCGACGGCGAGCATCACCGACCAGGTGGCTGCGCCGAGCGTGTTAGCAGTCCCCAGCTCTTGTGGAGAGGTAACGTCTGGGAGGATAGCACTCCGTGCCGGACTGAAGAAACCGCTGACACCGAACAGAACGGTCGTGAGGGCATAAAGCAACCAAATATCATTTGCATCTCGGACGAAAAGAAATCCGAGAACAACGACGGCGCGCACGATATCTGTGATGATTAACAGATGCTTCCGATTATACCTGTCCGCGAATATCCCCGCAATCGGAGCAACTGCGAAGGGTGCCAGCATTCGGATTGTAAACAGAATGCCTAACGCGAGACCGGAGTCCGTTAACTCAGCAATGAGGATGGCAGAGGCGATGAGGTTAAACCAATCCCCGAGCAGACTGACGACCTGCCCACCCCAGAGCCAGCGGAAGTTTGCATTCTGTAGAATCAGTTCAAAATAGCCGACCGGTTTTCCGATGTCCCGTTGTGTGTCCGTGGGCTGTGTTGGGGAACGTTCTTGTTTAGACAATTAGAGATTCCACCGTTCGTTAATCGGTTTCTGGTAGACTTCAATATTGCCCGCGACTACCTCTTCATAGTCAACTGCCTGTCCACAGGCATTAGACTCGTAAATCGCTTCACAAATGGATTTAGCCCGTAGCCCTACCTCAGCATCCAGTTCTGGGGGACGGTTGTTTGCTATTGCATCCGCGAAATCGTAGCATTCAAGGACGACACCATCGGTGAAGTTGTGTGGAAAGAGCCGCGCTGCTTCTTCATCGGAAAGGCTTGACTGATATTCGGCGATAAGGCTTTCCATGCTATGACGAGTGCCGTCTTTAAGAATCACTTCCGCGCCATCGAAGGGGCCGTGGAAGATGTCACCATCATCGAGGAGACAGCCTTCGCTCCCGTAGTAGACAACATGATGGAAGCCGTGTCCGACTGCTGCCCATGTACACGTCCAGAGTCCGATGACTCCATTTTTGAAGTTAAGGGTTGCAACCCAGGTGTCCTCCTGTTCGTTCTTGACGAGTTGCCCGGCTTTGGTAACTTGCAGATCCTCAAATTGACAAACGCGTCCATACACGGTGTCTGGGTCCCCGAAGAGATAGCGTATGGTATCGCAATAGTGTGCCCCGGAATCCATCACCATGCCACCCCCCCCGAGGGTTAAGTCGAGTCGCCAGTGCCAATCACTTTGCGGATCCGGTTCCCGATAAGAGGCGTGTTGTGCGGAAAACATCCGCAGATCGCCGAGCATCTGTTTTTCGTTCATTAACCATTCCGCAGTGCGTCGGCTCGGCATGCGACGGATGTTCTCAGCGGTTGCCGCGATTTTGTTATTCGCTTTCGCCGCCGCAATAATCGCATGACTCGCTTTGACGGTTACGCCCATCGGTTTCTCCACCATGACGTTGACCCCACTATTGAGGCACTTTATGGCATTGATATGGTGATGTGCATGCGACGTGCAAATATCTGCGCCGTCTAAATCCGCCGTTGCGAGCATGGTGTCGGTGTCATCAAACACGGTAGGTTTTTTACCCGTCACCGCTTTGACTTGATCGGCGAAGTTGTCTGCGCGTTCTTTGACTTCATCGCACATCGCGACGAGTTCTACTTTACCCGGCTCTGTTTGGTGTATTGTGAGGTAAGCGTTGAGATGCCCGGTTGCCATCCCACCGCATCCGATAATTGCAATTTGGACCGCCATGATTTTCCCCTTTTTTCGTAAAAATGTCTGATGCGTTATCGTATCACGGATACGTTTTTGAGGCAAATTGAAAACCTTCATTTCTGGGTAAGAACGACCCTTAAATCACTGTTTTTTTGTGATGTATTGAATGCTTCTCAGTTTCGTTTGACAAATACGCTCTTAATAGGTATGATTAATACATGATTTAATTAAGGGTGAACCGTTAACAGAAACATGGCACTATATATATTTATGAGTGTTGCGTCTTACATTGTAGGCGTGCAGTGCCCTGAACGAAAGGAAAATTGACGATGTTTTCAAATCAAGGACAGCAGTCTGAATCTCAACTCGGCGGTAATGCTCCAGGCTCCCAACAAGGACACGGTTTCGGTACCGCGCCCGTGTTCCTAGCTTCAGTGAGTACGATTCTCGGTGCTATTCTCTTTTTACGGTTCGGTTACGCCGTTGCACACGCCGGGCTCTGGGGGAGCCTCATGGTTATCGCACTTGGGCATCTTGTGACGGTTCCGACGGTTCTGGCGGTGTCTGAGATTGCGACGAATCGTCGCGTAGCGGGTGGCGGTGCATACTATATTGTTAGTCGCTCGTTCGGAGAGAGTATCGGAGGCTCCATCGGAATTGCCCTGTATATCTCCCAAGCCATCTCGGTTGCCTTCTATATCGTGGCGTTTGCCCAGGCTTTTCAACCTATTTATGACTGGGTCGCGACGACGTATGGATTGATTCCCGACCCACGGTGGGTAAGTCTGCCCTTCACCGTCTTTCTTCTTGTCCTGATGCTGACGAAGGGCGCAGGGAGCGGGGTTCGAGTGCTATGGGGCGTGTGTGCAATCCTCGCAGTGTCCATAATTACGTTCCTTTTGGGACAGGGACCTGAATCAATTCGGCCCGAGGGATTGAACCTTACGGCACGTATTGAGAATCCCGACAGTTTTGGCATCGTTTTCGCCACATGCTTTCCCGCATTTACCGGTATGATTGCAGGTTTGGGGTTATCTGGTGATCTGAAAAATCCGCAAAGAAGTATACCCGTCGGGACGATCGGGGCAACATTCGCAGGCATGGTCATATATGTGCTTGTTGCGATTAAGCTCGGTCAGAGTGCCACGCCTGAAGCACTCGATGCCGATGAGTTTATCATGGCAAAGGTTTCGCTGTGGGGACCCGCTATCTACGTCGGATTGGGGGCAGCTGCGCTTTCCTCTGCGCTCGGATCGATTATGGTGGCTCCGAGAACATTGCAAATGCTTGCCCGAGACAGTGTGCTACCGATCCCGAAATTAAACCGTCTCATGGAAAAAGGTGTCGGTGAGTCGCAGGAACCTGTATATGCGACATCTGTGTCAGGCATCATCGCGATCATTTTCGTGGCGATCGGCGAATTGGACTTCATCGCACAGATCTTGACGATGTTCTTCATGGTAACTTATGGCGCGCTCTGTGCAGTGTCGTTCCTGGAGCACTTTGCGAGTAATCCCTCGTATCGCCCTACCTTCCATTCTCGCTGGTACTTATCTCTCTTAGGGACTGTCATGTGCGGTTTGATGATGTTCCAAATCAGCGCACTCTATGCTTTCATTTCTATAGGACTCATGGCGGTGGCCTACCTCGGACTCCGCAGAAGTCATAAGGGACAACGCGACTTGACGGCGATCTTTCAAGGCACCATGTTTCAGTTAACCCGATGGCTTCAGATTACTTTACAAAAAAGTCGGGTCAATTCGTCTGAAGGCGGATGGCGCCCCTCGATTGTCGCAATGACCCGATTCGGAGAGGGACGGCTCGGACATTTCGATCTACTACGCTGGATTTGCCACAGGCATGGGTTCGGACACTTCATCCGTCTGTTCCCTGGAGACTACTCGTTTTCCAGTGAACTCCAAGCACGTATCCATGTGGATGATTTGATTAAAAAGACGGAGGTCAGCAGAGCCGGTATCTTCGTGGATTCCATAATTTGCCCGACGTTTCAACTCGCCCTGACACAAATATTGCAGATGCCCGGGATTTCGGGGTTGCCAAATAATTGTGTTCTCCTTGAATTCGATCGTGACAGGCCTGACGAGGTCGAAGAAGTTAAAGAAGGAATACCCCTTGTTGCGAATTCGTTGTTCAATGTCCTGGTCCTGCGATCCACGGGATACCGATTTGGGTATCGTTCCTCGATCGATGTATGGGTAACGGAAGACAACTTGAAAAACGCACCAATGATGCTCTTGCTTGCCTTTATCATTGTAGGGCATCCAGATTGGAGACGTGCCGAAATCCGGCTTTTCGCTTGTTCCGAAGCCACGGATGCTAAGCGGGAAGCGAACAGACTTTCGACGCTCATGAAGGAAGGGCGACTTCCGATTTCAATGCATAACGTGACGTCCGTCTCTTACAGCAGTCAGACGGCTTTAGAGCAAGAGATAGAGCATCGATCCTCTCAGACCGATTTGGTGATCGCAGGTTTAACAGGGGAAGATATCTACTCTGAAAAATTGGCGAAAACGCTACAGTCCTACGAGGCAGCCAATGACGTGTTGTTCGTTCATGCAATTGAACAGATTTCAATCGATTAATAGAGGCAGGGTTTGATGAATGAGTTGATCCCACAAGCTCTTGATTTATTTCAAACACGGGTCATCACTTTAGGTGAGGAACCTGTGAGAGTCATCCAAATTGTTGGGTTAATTGTCACTTTGACAGCCACATTGACAATCGCAGGTTTTTTACGCCGATGGTTCCGGCGGCTTTTCAATAGGCTCGGGATCCCACAAACCCTCATAAATCGATTACTGGCACTGCTATTCCTGGTCGTCTTAATTTTTGGGATCGGTTTGGCATTCCGGCTTGCAGGGATTAGCACTGGGTTCTTTGGTAAACTTTTTGATTATCCGCTTACCGACCTTTTTCAACCTTCTCAGAAACCCGGAGAGCCCGATGCGACTGCAGAAGTCGCGAAATTAACGTTGGCGCGGCTTTTTTATGGGTTTGTAATTGTCTTCGGGATGTTTATTCTCTCAAAATATGTTCAATGGGTGCTACGGCGACAGGTATTACAGGCTTTTCAAATTGCGGATCATACCCAGTTTATTTTACTCCGCTTCCTTCACTTCAGCCTTATCATTATCGGGGTCATTATCAGTCTCAACACGATCGGTGTGAGTTTCACAAGTGTAGCCTTAATTTTCGGTGGGCTAAGTATTGGGATCGGTTTTGGTTTACAGAATATCGCCTCGAACCTAATATCGGGATTTATTCTGATTTTTGAACGCCCTATCAAAATTGGGGATCTCGTGGAGATTATGGACGTTAACATATTTGGGAGGGTCGGTAGCATCAATCTTCGGTCAACGATCATCGTCGCCCTTGATGAAAAGGAAGTTATCGTCCCGAATTCTCAGCTGATTACAGAATCTGTTCATAACCTCACGCACTATAATAACCGCTATCGACTTCAGATTCCGGTGGGTGTATCGTATAGTTCAGATGTGACGCTTGTCAAAAAGCTCCTACTTGAAGTCGCTCACGCCCATCCGGAGATAATTAAAGAACCCAATCCTGCTATGGAAAACGTCACCGCACCGTTTGTCCGCTTCACTGACTTCGGGGAATCGTCCTTGAATTTTGAATTGTTGGCATGGGTTTCCGATTGTTTTCAACGTTTTGATATTGCGAGCGATCTGCATTTTATGATTTGGGAAAAATTTAAGGAGCACGACATTAGGATCCCCTTCCCACAACGGGATGTCCATTTGTATCCAACGGACACCGAGCCGCAAAAACTGCCGACCCCTTAGGTGTGCCGAATGACATCACCCCTGACGAGATAATAGACCTCTTCACTGATATTTGCCGCCAGGTCGCCTATCCGTTCCAAATGCCGAAAAAGGAGGAGCAGACTGATACCGGGTTGGATAAGTCTCGGATGTTCGCTCAAAATTGTCAGAAGTTCGTGGAGCATCTTTTCATAAATTTCGTCAACTTCAGTGTCGCGTGCTCGAATTTCTAAGGCATGTTCGGCGTTCCGATTGACGAAGGCATCTATTGCGTCCTTAACCATGGCTTGAATCACCTGTGCGACGTATGGGAGGTCTACGAAGGGTTTGACCGGTGGATGCTCCGATAACTCAATGCTCCGTTTGGCGATAGAAACGCTTTTGTCCGCTATCCTTTCGACGTTATAGTTAACCTTCATCGCTGTTGTTAGAAACCGGAGTTCTATGGCTACGGGTTGATGGAGTGCGATGAGTTGGATACACAATGACTCGATCTCGTTTTCAAGCAGATCAATCCTATCGTCTGTAGCAATGACGAGTGCCGCTAACGCGCTATCTCGCGTTAAAACGGATTCAATGGATTGCCGCAGCATCTGTTCCGCAAGCCCCGCCATTTCTAATATTTTGTGCTGAAGTCCCTTGATCTCGTGTTCTAACATAAAACCACCGCGTAATATTGTCCCGCAGGTCTCCTCTATAGGCTTGCACAAGGAGTCGTGCCCAGATTTAATAGCTTAAAGCACCTGTCACATATTGCTCTGTTCTTGTATCTTGTGGATTTGTGAAAATCTTTTCCGTTGTTCCGAATTCGATCAATTCCCCGCAGTAGAGAAACCCCGCGACATCAGAAACACGCGCCGCTTGCCGCCTTTTATTCGTGACGAAGATAAGGGTGTAATCGTTTGCGAGATCTCGTATGAGCGTCTCGATTTTAACGGTTGCGATCGGGTCCAGTTCCCCACACGGCTCATCAAATATCAGGATTTCGGGGTCAACCGCTAATGCCCGCGCCGTACAGAGAAGTTGTTGCTGTCCGATTGAGAGATGTTTTGGATCTCCGTGCAAAATAGGTTCCACTTCATTCCAAAGTCCGGCTCTTAGCAGGCTTTTCTGAACGATGCTATCAAGGTGTGAAGATTGCTGTATGCCTGCTATCCGAGCCCCGTATGCCACATTCCCATAGATAGAGCAACGAAATAATTCAGGTTTTCGGAACACCATTCCAATCTTTTTCCGAATGGCGGTGACATCTGCCTTTTTGGCATACATGTTACTGCCTTTAAAAAGTATTTCGCCGCTGAACCTGAAATTCGGCGTAAAGTCATTTAAACGATTGAAGCACCGGACAAGTGTGCTTTTACCGCAATTGGCAGGACCCATGAGTGCTGTTACCTGTCTCGGTTGGACCTCAAACGAGAGGGTGTTCAGAATCTGATGATCGCCATACCACACATTTAAGTTATGGGTGCTCAGAATGGGGTCTTCTGTTTTCGTCTGCATCGTTTTTTTTACTTATGGGTTCCGGATTCAATCGTTAAAAAGCTGGAAATAGTGCTCAATAGCAGTGCTCCGCCTAAGAATAACACGAATCTATCGGGTATGCCTCTGGGACCTGTTGTATGGCTCGGTATATGGATACCGATAAGTAAGGCAGCTCCCGCGAGTGCCCGAGACATCGATCGACATCCGCCTGCAAGCATTTTTGGAAAGGCAAGCGGCACGACCTGTTTCGTTAAGACTTGCCATTGAGTGGCACCTAAGACGTAGGCAGATTCACGGATGGGTGTCGCAACAGATCGAAGTGCCTCTTGGGTTGTTTTGATTGCTATTGGCATTGCCATCAGAATGAAAATTAAAGTCTCTGCGTAAAACACCAACGTGTTCCGTTGAAAGAGAGCGACTTCTGATCCAGATTCATTCACGTTCTCGGCAGGCGGAAGGGCGCCGATCTCTTTGAGAACGCCGGTGTCGCTGAAAATAACCATGATTGCTAAAAGTCCGTATAAGAGTGAAGGAATTTCAGTCAAAAAGTTGACTTGGCTTCCGATAAAACCTCGAATCCAACTTGTTACTGGACACCATTCTTCTAAGTAAAAAGCGCAAGCTACCCCGAATAAAACCGCCAAAAGGCTGATGGGTAGAATCAGATTGAGATCGCTGATGAGACTGGGCAATATACCGGAGATACGAGAGGTTGATGACGTTTGAATGTGAGCCTCCGCTGTTTTTCTAAGGTTGTTCCAGAAAAAAACAAACACGGCTCCCACTATAATGACAGCCCCCCCCTGCAAAGCGATTTTTTTTCTGAGTTCTGAACGGATCATTGAGGAATTCATGATTGGGTATCCTAATGACGGAAACTGATGGCTGACAGTTATTCTTATCCGTATCGCATTTGGACGTAATCCGCGGTTTTAGGGTGTTGAGGTGTTTCAAAGAGGGCTTGTGTTTCTCTGTGTTCAATAAGTTCGCCGAGGAACATATAGATACACTCCGTACTGACTCGCCGTGCCTGTGCCATGTTGTGCGTTACGATAAGGAATGTATATGTCCCCGCAAGGGCTTCCATGAGTTCTTCAACAGCGAGCGTGCCTTTCGCGTCTAACGCGGAGCAGGGTTCATCCATCAGAATGACTTTGGGTTTCAGCGGTAGCAAACGCGCGATACAGAGTTTTTGCTGCTGTTCAAGTTGGAGTGATGTCGCCCGCACCTTCAATTTGTCCTTCAGATCCTCCCAGAGGAAGACGGATGTAAGTGCCTCTTCAACAATCTGATCTGATTCTGTTCGGGTCATACTCCGTATTGGAGAGTGGATACGCAAACCGAACAGTATATTTTCGTAGACTGAAATCGGCAATGGATTTGGTCTTTGGAACACCATACCCACGGCTTTTCGGAGTTCCGGCAAAGAGACATCCGCATCATAGATATTTTTTCCCAGAATCTCGATTGTCCCTTTCGTCGTAACGTTACCGTAGCGTTCATTGACGCGGTTGAAGCAGCGCAATAGTGTTGATTTCCCACATCCAGAAGGACCGATAAGCGAAGTTATTTGGCCGTCGCGTATCCTGACGCTCACATCAATGAGGGCTTGGAAGTCACCATACCAGAGGTTGAGATTTTCAGTTTCAATGCTATAATTCATCTTTTTCGTAGAGGCTGGGTTACCCAGCCCGTTTTTTTTCTTATCCAAAGGTCCCGTTCACGTAGTCGTAAGTCGCTTGCTCTGATGGATTTTCAGAGAAAATTATATCTGTTGTATCAATTTCGATGAGGTCCCCGTTGAGAAAAAAGGCAGTGCGGTTCGCCAACCGTTTTGCCTGTTGCACCAAATTCGTGACGAGCAGAATCGTCATTTCTGTTCGTAAAGTTTTGAGCACCTCTTCAATACGCATCGTTGTAACAGGATCAACAGCGATTGAGAATTCGTCGAGGCAGAGGATGTCTGGTTGATGCGAAAGCGCACGCGCGATCGTCAAGCGTTGTTGTTGTCCACCCGATAATTTAGTGCCGAGCGTGTTCAACCGGTCCTTCACCTCTTCCCAGAGTGCTGCTTGCTGTAAACACCGTTCAACGATTTCGTCTAATTCCGATCTTGCGCGGATACCGGCTGTGCGTGGTGCAAAAGCCACGTTATCATAGATGGAAAGCGGCAGCCCCACCGGTAAGGGCTGCACCATACCGATCCGGCGGCGTAAGCCGTAGACATCGCTAATTGTGCTAATATCTTCGCCATCGAGTTTCACCGATCCTGCTACGGTTGTGTCCGGCGTAAATTCCAATGTTCTGTTGATAACTTTCAGGAGCGTTGTTTTACCGGATTGCGCAGGACCAATGATACCGAGGATCTCGTTCTGATATACATCGAAGGAGACACCGTTCAGGGCGGAGGTGTTTCCATAATGCACCTTCAGATCGGTAATCTCAATTAGAGGCGCGCTTTGTGAACCGTTAGGGGTATTTGTTTGCATGTGTTGCGTCACTGCCTTCCGTGGATGCGTTTTTCACGTTTTCTTCACTTTCTTCCTCTATTTTCCGTTCCACCCGTGCTTCCGTTAAAACTGAGGCTAAGAGTCCAGACGGGATGGCGATTAATCCCACGCCAACAAGAGTGACAAGGGCAGTGAAAATTTTGCCACCCGGTGTTATCGGATAGACATCTCCGTAACCGACTGTTGTGAGTGTTACAATAGCCCACCACATGGAATCAAGAATGGTTCCGAATTCTTCGGGTTGCTTTTCTCTTTCAAAATAATGGATACCACACGCAGCGAGATAGACTAACATTAATGACAGGATGACCAGTGCCAAAAGTTCCCGTCGGATTTCATTCAATGCCTCGGTGAGTCGGTCTACCGCTAAAATAAATCGGGTCGCTTTGAAGATCCTGAAAATTCGTAGAAACCGTAGTATTCTAAGTACACGGAAGCCCGGCAAAAGGAACAGAGATGGTAGAATCGCGAGTAGGTCTATGATGCCATAGAAACTGAAAATGAAATCCCGCTTTCTGGGTTCCATATAGACGCGTAGGATATATTCGATCGAAAATAGACCAAAAAATACCGAGTCCAACAAAATGAAGTGAGGGGCATGGGGGTCCTCACTATCAGATTCAAGCACAAAGACGACAGCGGAAGCGAGAATCAGGAACTGGATTATTCCGCTGACAATGTTTCCTTCAATGATCGCTCGTAATTTCTCTTTGTTCATTCTTTATAGTTGTCGAAAACCGTATGAAGCTTAACTTAATTGGGTAATTCGGCGGCAATGTTTTCTTGTAGGAGCGAGTTGTACTCGCGATCTTTGCGGAATACTTAAGAAGCGTCTGGTGATCCAAAACCCTCTTACCGACAGCCGACTATTCTTCTGACCGCTGACAGCCATCCTACCACTTTTTCCGAGTTCGGAGATACACCCTTAGCACAATCGCTGCTGCATTGACGAGTAAGACACTGCCAACAAGGACAACCGCAGTCCCATACGGAATGCCCTCCGTAACGTCCGGCACCTGTGTGGAAATCGTAAAGAGGTGTAGCGAGAGTGCCATACACTGTTCCATTATATTATAGGCGAAAAGGTTTCCTTCCGCAATAGCTTTATAAAAAACTGCACCCGTGAACATAATGGGTGCAGTTTCACCTGCTGCTCGCGATACCTGTAAGATAACACCCGTCAAAATGCCGCTGATGGAGTTAGGGATAACGATACGGCGAATCGTTTGCCAGCGCGTCGCCCCAAGGTTCCAGCACGCCTCTCGAAACGACATCGGGACGGCTTTGAGGGCTTCCGTCGTGCTGGCGATGATGACCGGGAGCGTCATGATGGCTAACGTGAGGGACGCTGCTAAAATGGATTCTCCTAAACCCGCGAAAAGCACGAAGGCACCAACCCCGAACAACGCATGGACGATACTCGGGACACCCGCAAGGTTCACAACCGCTAAATTCGTGATACGTGTGAACCAACTCTCACGGGCATACTCATTGAGGTATACTGCAGCGAATACGCCAATCGGTGCCGATACCAATAAGGAGACGACCACCAAATAGATCGTCCCTAAGAAGGGAGCCCAGAGCCCCCCCGCACGCATGTTGTCCTTCGGATTCGTGAATAGGAACTCCGGTGAGAGGACCGGTAATGCTTTGTAAATAAGATAACCGACGATGAGAAGTAATGGAAGAATCATCAGACTTGTCATCACAAGAAAGAAGATTCGCATCACATTCTCTGTCCACCGCTTGTGTTTGCTGATTTCTGTTTCTATAAACATTTTTTAATTATGGAAATCTGGACGTTGCGCCACTTCGTTTCACAACGGTTTCCAGTTAATTCCAACCTGCTATAGGTGTGTAGAGGTTTCTGAATTCACCAGACACCATCGTGGAATGAAATTAGGTTTCCTTAAATGGCATAATTTGTCTTTGCTTTACATTTGGAACGATGCCCAGAGTTAATAGTTTAAAAATCCTGACGGATGCCTTTAATTACTAAATCGGCGATGAGGTTCACCACAAAGGTAATCGTAAACAACAAGATACCGATGATAAAGAGGACTTGATAGTGTTCATCGCCTCTTGCGACTTCACCCAACTCAGCCGCGATTGTCGCCGTGAGCGTGCGAATCCAAGAGAGAGGCCCCGATGGAATGTTAACAGAGTGTCCCGTCGCCATAAGCACAGCCATCGTTTCACCGATAGAGCGTGCGGCACCGAGGAGCACGGCTGCGAGGAGTCCGTTTTTGGCAGCGGGTAAAAGCACACGATACACCACTTGCCATCGAGTCGCACCGAGTGCCTCCGCCGCTTCACGATAGGAATCCGGGACAGCTTTTAAGGCATCTTCCGCGATAGAAACGATAATCGGCACACTCATCAATGCCAGCATGATACTGCCGTTGAGCATTGTTAACCCAATAGGGGCTTTGAACACTGTGATAATCAATTGATTCATCAGGGTCAATCCGATGAACCCCCACACAACGGACGGGATAGCCGCGAGCAGTTCGATGATGATCTTAAATGTTTCTCTCAGTTTTGGACTACAGAACTCCGATACAAAGATTGCCGCCCCAAGCCCAAACGGAACAGCGATACACATGGCTAAAAGGGTGACGCTGAAAGTGCCAACGATCAGCGCAAATGCCCCATATCTTTTATTGTTCAATGAGGTCGGTTGCCACTCTACACTCGTCAGAAATTGCCCTAAATCTAAACCCCCGAAAAGGAAACCGGCACCCTCCCGAAAGACAAAAAAGAAGATACCGAATACAAAGAGAATGGAACTGATACCACACAGACGGATAAATAATTCAATCGCTGTCTCGGAAAATGGTAGATTTGCCGCGCTTTTTTTGCGTAGGATGTTCATATTTATTTTTGATTATTTTCTAAAGGGACGAAGCCGAGTTTCTTAACGATTTCTTGCCCGGCTGCTGACAAGATCCAATCGAGATATATTTTTACTTCTCCCGCAGGTTCACCGAGGGAATACATGTATAAGGGACGCGCGATAGGGTAGGTTTTGGCAAGGACATTTTCAAGATTTGGGGGATAGTAAAGCGAATTGGAGTCAGCAGCGACCTCTAACATTTTCACATGTGAGGTGGCATATCCCATGCCGCTGTAACCGATAGCACACGGGGTCCTTCCGACAACTTCTACGACGTCTTTGGAACCGTGTAAATCCAACGAACCGATGCGAAAATCACGACTTTTACCGAGAAGGGCTTCGCGAAAATAGAAATAAGTGCCGGAATTAGATTGACGGCTGATGCGGATAATTTTGTCACTCGGACAATCGCTATGCGATATACCGAGCTCGCTCCATTTGCTTATTGTGCCGTTCTCACCATAAATTTCTGCAAGTTGAATAATGGTAATTCTATCAATGGGTGTGTCTCGGTGCACATAGACGGCGAGGGCATCGTAGCCGACGATGAATTCCTGCGGGACTTTACCCGTATTTTGCGTCGCAAGTTCCAGCTCTTTTGGCTTAATCTGTCGACTGCAATTCGCAATATCTACCGTGCCATTAATAAGTGCAGCGACACCCGTTCCAGAACCGCCACCCGATACCTCCACCGAGGCAGTCGTGGTGATCTCCGTATACTTTTCAGCCCATGCTTGTGCCAGATTCACCATCGTGTCTGAACCTTTATTTTTGATGGTGAATTGTGTGTCCTCTGTCTTCGCAACGCTTGTATCGTCTTTCGGTGAACATCCGTTCATGACGAAGCAACATACCAAAGCGATGAGCAGATATGGAGTCGTGAAGCAGATCCGACCCTTTATTCGCATCAATCTCCCTCTCTCACAAAATTCTAACCTAAATTGTAACATACAATTGTTACGAAAGTAAGACAAAATTCGCAATTGTTATTAATTGCCTAAGCAATAATGAATTGCTTAACAAGATCTCGAACCCGTAGGGGGTTTTTGCTTGGGTGTTTCTGCGGATTTCCCCAAGGTTTCCGCGTCCGCTATCAACTTTTATTTTTCCGAAATTGATTGATTTCAGAACCCGCCTGTGATAGAATAGGATAATAAATTTGCTGGGAGAAATATAATGCAGTCCAAATTCCAACAACTCAAAACCCATCTGCTTGAGGCGAATGATATCGCCTCCGCTGCCGGACTCCTCTACTGGGATCAAACCACGTATATGCCCCCCGGGGGTGCCCCGGCTCGGGGACGACAAAGTGCGACACTTCGCCGATTGGCACACGAAAAGTTGACCGACCCTGAAATAGGACGGTTACTCGACACCCTCGAACCGTATGAAAAAAGCCTCGCTTACGATTCCGATGAAGCCAGTCTGCTCCGTGTTACGCGGAGAAACTACGAACGTGCGACGAAAATACCCGCTGAATTCATGGCAGAGGTGACCAGCCATACATCCGAATCTTATCAGGTCTGGACGGAAGCACGTCCCGCGAATGACTTTGAACGGGTCCGTCCCTATCTGGAGAAAACACTCGACTATAGCCGACAGGCGGCTGATTTCTTTCCAGGGTATGAACACATCGCCGATCCATCCATTGAATCCAGCGATTACGGGATGAAGGCGACCGATGTCAGTCGTGTCTTTGCGGAGTTACGTCAAGAACTCGTGCCGATTGCCGCTGCGATTACATCGCAAGCACTCGCCGACGATTCGTGTTTGCACCAACATTTTCCCGAGGAGAAACAACTCGCGTTTGGCTTAGAGGTCTCCCAGAGGTTCGGTTACGATTTAAATCGTGGCAGGCAAGATAAGACGCACCACCCATTTATGACGAAGTTCTCACTCGGTGATGTAAGGATCACGACCCGTTCAAAAGAGAATTTCCTTGGCGATGCCCTCTTCAGCACCCTACACGAAACCGGGCATGCCCTCTATGAACAGGGGATTCGCATGGACTTGGAAGGCACACCGCTCGCAGGTGGCACTTCATCGGGCGTGCATGAGAGTCAGTCGAGGCTCTGGGAAAATATTGTGGGACGGAGCCGAGGGTTTTGGCAACACTTCTATCCCCGACTTCAAAGCGTTTTTCCCGAACAATTGGGTGCTGTCCCCTTAGATACGTTTCATCGTGCGATTAACAAAGTGGAACGTTCCCTCATTCGCACGAATGCAGACGAAGTTACCTATAACCTCCATGTCATGTTGCGTTTCGATTTCGAGCTGGCACTCTTGGAAGGCAATTTGGAGATTCGAGATTTGCCGGCGGCATGGCGTGAACGGTTTGAAGCCGATTTCGGTATCGTCCCGCCTGATGATAAAGACGGTGTTTTGCAGGATGTCCACTGGTATTATGGGTTGATTGGAGGTTCATTTCAAGGCTATACGTTGGGCAATATTTTGGGAGCGCAATTCTTCTCGGCGGCACGCCAAGCGCACCCTGATATTCCTTCTGAAATCGAGAAGGGTCAGTTCACCACACTCCACGATTGGTTGAAGGAGAATCTTTACCAGCACGGATCGAAATACACGGCACCGGAAATTATCCAAGGCGCAACCGGCGGTCCGCTCTCCATTAAACCTTATATAGCCTACCTCCGAACGAAATACGGTGAATTATACGACTTAGGGAATTAGGTTTTTAATTTCTGTCCGCTTGCGCCGCTACATCCGTTGTCCTTGCGGGTTTTGGAGCAATCCGAACCTTAATAAGGATATGGACGGCGTGGCATTGAAACCTAAGCCCGTAACGAAGTGGAGGGCGACTCGAACATGCAAACCCTCAAATCCCTAAATGCTGCTATTTATCCGCAAGGTATGATTAAAATTTTACTGCTCTGTTGCTTTTTGCAAGCGTGTGGCGGACTCAAACTGATTGATGTTCCCAAGAGTTCAGCCGCATTGCAACTCACAACGTCACAGCAGCAGACAATTCACCCGAAACTGAAACTTATCCGTGATATTGTTGACGATTACGATTTTGAGAAGAAACAGTTAGAGGTGGATTATCAGATATTTCGGGCGGGTATGACGCAACGATATTACGATCGTTACGAAAGTGGGTTCATGAATACGCGTTCTCGGCGCGAGCTAAACGCATTCAGAGACGAAGCACGGAAGTTTCTGAAGCAGCGCGAGATTTATCTCGACGAGATTAAAGACCTCGTCGAGGAAATCGCAGCAGAATTGACCCCCGATCAACGTCTGAAATTCGCTGAACTGAAACTTCCGAAGTTGGAGGTCCCAACGATGCTCCAGCGCGACGCATATAACGACCTCCGCTACATTCCGAGTCACCCCCTTGGCGGTGTGAACATATTTTAAGCCTTCCGAAGTCGTTTGAAAAAATGATCCAGAAACGCCTCGGCTGCCACCTTAATGCAGACCTGTGCATTTGGATGCGGAGATTGACGTTCAGGACGCAGATCAGACACTGTCACGCCGTTTGTTAAAACACCCTCGGTTTCAACCTGTACGTGAGCCGCAACGCTTTCAAAATATTCTGGATGCGTCAGCATACCGATCGGGAGCGCATCGTGGATATGAAACCCCCAGAACCCAACGTGTTGACGGTAAAATTCCATACAGGCGTGTGTCGCATCCTTGAGAAATCGGGCAATTCTGTCAGAGCGTTCATCGAGTTCAGCGTGCAAGCGTTCACCCGTTAAAACGACTTGATGCGTCGCATCGAGCGGCGCAATATCAATAGGAATATTGGACTGGAAAACTTCCTGAGCTGCATGCGGATCGACAAAGATATTAAATTCAGCAGTCGTTGTAACGTTCCCATATTCCTCAAAGACACCCCCCATCACAACAATTTTTTGCAGGCGTTGCATCTTCGCTGTATCTTTGCGAATTGCTTGGGCGATGTTTGTCAGCGGACCGAGGGCGGCGAGCGTGAGTTCATCTGGATAGCGTGTTACCATCTCAAGGATGAGATCAACCCCTGAAGTGGGTGAGATACGTGTCTCAGCGGGTGGGTACAGCGGATGCCCATCGGCATTTCGGAGTTGACTAATATTCCCTAAACCGTCATCACCGTGCACATGCGCCGCTGTCACGAGAGACTTGACCAGCGGTTGTGCTTCGCCTTGAGCGATCAGTGGGGATTCCGCCAAATCCAGCACCTCAAGAATTTTCAGCAGATTCTCTGTCCCTTGTCTCACAAGGACGTTCCCGCAGACGGTTGTGAGTGCCTCTACGTGCAATTCAGGCGAAAGCAGTGCCAGAAGAATCGCGAGGGCATCGTCTACCCCCGGATCCGTGTCTATAAGGATGCGTTGCATATTTATCTTCCTACTATATTGTGTTTGATTGATTTTACCACTACGAAGCGATTTTGTCCAATTATAGAATGTTTTTTTCCGATTTGTGGCGCAAACTGTTCGTTTGCAGCACACAAGCACAAACGCAATAAGGTTTAACTAAATAGCCCTGACCCCTCTAACTTTTCCTTTTTTTTCTTCAATGATATGCTAAAATAAATTAACCTGTTAGCCGAAATGCGGTATATGCGTCATTTTGATGGAGTCAAACTGGAGCTTGGGAGATTCATAATGTTAAATGGGCGGGCGATATGTCTCGGGGTTCTTTGTGTCTTTTTTATTCCCTCTACGGTGCTGGCGCAATCACAGTCGGCAATTGTTGAGAAGATATATGAATCAGAAGGGAAAGTCCGCGAACATGTGGATAAGAAAACCGAAGGCATTGAGACAAAAGTTGACAACCTTATTACAACGGTTGGAACTCTTAGGACAGATGTAGCAATAAATAAGACGAATATAACGAACATGCAAGAGGACATGCGCGATTTGAAAGGGGCGGTGGATCGGATTTGGTACGGCATATTAGGGGTCTTGGGAACTCTGATACTTTCTATAGTGGGTTATTTTTTTAAGTCATGGCGGGAAGGTCGAGGTAAAGCTGACAATGTGGAGTTGGTAGACCGCTTAGCTGAGCAAATCACCAACCTAACCTCAGCATAGGTAGAAATTTCAGCACAAATCGCCAGACTCATCTCAGCACAAGCAGAAAATTCAGCAGCGAGAGGCGTTTCCGGAGACCCCAAAGCACCGAGAATGGAGGGGGTAGATGAGTTAGCAGGCGACAGACGGTCTACACCCGATGATGCAATAGGAACAGTCTGATGGATAACACTAAAAATCCAATTGAAAACCCTACGTCCGCAGAAGCCTACGTCAATAGGGGTAATAAGTTCTACAATCAAGGCGATTATCAGGTTGCCATTTCCGATTATGACGAGGCGATCCGGCTCAACCCTGAATATGCGAAAGCCTACAACAATAGGGGTGCTGCAAAAGGCGAACTGGGACACCTTGAATCTGCTATCTCTGATTATGACGAGGCGATCCGTATAAACCCCGAATATACGTTAGCTCGCACCAACCGAGAAAACGCCCAAAAAGCACTTAGAGAACGTGAGAAGGAAACTTAGGTAGCCCTCCTTCCATTTCCATCCTGAAAATTCCCGAATTCGATAAATCCCAGTTCAGAGAACCAGCAGATTCATCTTCAGTGATCAAAAAGTTAACACGAAATGGAAAACCCTATGAAAGAACTAAGTCTCAAACCCACACATAAGCCGATACGAGATTACTATGAGGCGTTAGAACAATATAATCGGCTTGACATCATACATGAAATTCCGACTCACAACAAAGCTATCCTTTCCGCTTCGAGTGAATTTCCGATACGACAGTGAACCTCCTACCGGTATCCGAAAACATGATGTGGAAATATTTAACGGATTGCGGTATACTTTTTAAGGGTTATCGGTTCGGTTTTTCTGCGAAAAACCTTTCAGTTATCGGTTAAAAGACGTTTTTGTAACAATCTACCCAAATTTAGAGGGCTCTTAACCGAAAACTGAGGACTGACAACTGACAACTACAAAAAGGAGTCATCTGATGAAGGAAGTGAAAACCTGTGCTTGGCAGGTCGGAGTAATCGTCTGTATGGGTGTGTGTCTTGTCGGACTGTCGAATGTTGCGTGGGCAGATGGACATCTCCAGATCATGGAAAAGGAGAAGAAACTCGTCTTAAAGGGTAAAATTTCTGAGGCACTTGGTGAATACGATTCACATTTAAAGGGAGCCGTTGAATACCTCGTTTGTGGGCACAACGGCAAGGAGTATGAGAGCATCGTTGTCGTTGAGGCGACAGCAAAGGAAGTTCATGACGCACTTGAAAACCTCGGTATTGCGGTAGGGACGCCTCCCGGCTACGACGAAGAAAAAGATGCACCGACAGCCCCAAAGGGAACCGAGTTTCTCTTTTATGTTGAGTGGGAAGATGGCGATAGGACGAAAAAGGTGCGTGCCGAAGAACTCATTTTCAATGTGAAGACGCAAAAGCCGATGCAACATGTCGCTTGGGTCTATTCAGGATCACGGATCGTGCCAGATTTGGATAGCGATGATGAGGACGCGATGATCCCACAGGCGTTTATGAGCAACGACCTTGTTGCCTTGAGACTCTTTGATGCGAGTGCCCTCTTTCAGAATCCACTCCCTGAATCCTCGGAGGAGAATATCTATAAAAAGAACGATGCGTTACTGCCAAAACTTGGGACACCTGTCACACTCACGATTGAGGTGAATCGGAAAATGCAACTGTTTGTGATAATTACGGGAAGGGTCCAAGGGGTCGGATTCCGCAATTTCACACAACTTAACGCCAAGCAGCTCGGTATCAACGGCTATGCCAAGAATCTACCCAACGGCACTGTCGAAGTCGTCGCCGAGGGGGATAAGGCACAGCTCGATGCGTTAATCGCTTTGCTAAAGAAGGGACCGCGCTACGCCAGGGTTGATTCGCTTGAGATTGATGAACGTCCCTTCACTGGGGAATATCAAACTTTCGGCATTCGGTATTGAATCATGACGCAGACGACATCTACTGCTATATCAGGAATCCTTCTCGCAGCAGGACTCTCTACTCGGATGGGGGAACCGAAGCAGCTACTCCCATTTGGCGAAAGCACTATTGTTGAGACCGTGGTGGACAGTATGCTTGGTGCCAAATTTGATGAGGTTATCGTTGTTGTCGGACATTGTGCAGCGCAGATGCAAGAACAATTGGGAGAGCGTCCCGTCAAGATCGTTTTTAATTCTGACTATCACGAGGGTATGCTGACCTCCGCGCAGGCGGGTATACAGGCACTGAAAGGAAGTGATGCGTTTGCGCTCATGCTGGTTGACCAACCGTTTATCACTTCTGCGTTAATCGATGGAGTCATTGACGCCTACGTCCAAACGCGCAAGGGAATTGCCTTACCGAGTTATAATTACAAACGCGGGCATCCAGTGATTTTCCACCGGCGATATGCCGACGATATTCTTGCCTTAGGCGCGGAGAGCGGCGGCGTGCGAAGGCTCTTCAAAAGGTATGGCGACGATATTCACTACGTTCCAGTCGATACCGATCGAGTCCTCCGCGATATAGATTATCGCGAAGATTATGAACGCGCCCTACAGGAAGATAAAAAGTCCATAGAATCCAGTGCGTAGCTCGTAAGGAATAATTAAAAATATGTTCACGTCTATTGAAAACGTTCAAGTTGCCTGTGAAAAACATGCGTATATCGCCGACAGAGGTTTAGCGACAACGCTCTATCTCGCGCATCATCTCAAGAAACCCATCTTTCTTGAAGGCGAACCCGGTGTGGGCAAGACTGAAGTCGCGAAGGTCCTCGCGGATTCAACGGGCGCGAAACTCATCCGATTGCAATGTTATGAAGGCTTGGATGCCAACAGTGCCTTGTATGAATGGAACTACACACGCCAGATTTTGCAACTTCGCATTGATGAAGCCCGCGGACGAGAGAAAGAATACATCGGCACCGACCTGTTTAGTGAAGGGTTTCTATTGAAACGTCCGTTGTTGGAGGCTATCCAGAGCGATGGTGATGTCCCACCTGTGTTACTCATCGACGAGGTAGACCGGAGCGACAGTGAATTTGAGGCGTTTCTATTGGAGATCTTGTCCGACTTCCAGATTACCATCCCCGAAATTGGGACGATTCAAGCGAAATATATCCCTTACGTAGTGCTGACTTCAAACCGGACGCGAGAGGTCCATGAAGCACTCAAACGCCGCTGTCTCTACCAGTGGATCGATTATCCCACTGTGGAGAAGGAGTTAGCGATCGTGCAGACGAAGTTACCACAGGTTGATGAACACCTTGCACAGCAGTTGTGTGGGATGATGCAACTCTGGCGACAAGGCGATTACTATAAGAAACCGGGTGTTGCGGAGACCTTGGATTGGGCGTTGGCACTCGTGGCACTGGGTAAAGCACAACTCGATGCGGATGTCGTTGCCGAGACGCTCGGCTGTGTCTTCAAGTACCAGGACGATATCCAGCGCGCACGTTCAGTGGAATTATCCGAATTGGGATTTTAGAATGAACCAAAGAAAAAAAACGCAACAGGTTAAAATAAGAATTTTCAGAGGGGTCGGTTATCTCCTTTTGGTAGCCGCAGCGTTTTGTACGATGATACCGATGCTGTGGTTGTTGACCTCCTCTTTTAAGACTGCCAACGAAATTTTCGCTGTCCCTATTCAGTGGTTCCCGCATCTACCTCCGCGCGTCGCAGCATCGCCTTATATTGTCGAAGATGTCTATCCTAACATTGAAAAACCCGTGGGTGTGGATGAAACATCGTGGAGGCCCCTGCAACCCCAACTCACCCAAGTAATTTGGTCTGAGACACAGGCGCACATCGCGGCAAATCCGAAGTTCGCCAATTATGTTCCGTCCGAAGAATTGCAAACCGAAGTCATAGAGGGGTTATGGGAACAACTGATTGCAGGACTGCCGGACGAGGTCTGGAACGGCACAACAGATGCGATGGCTGCAGCGGTGCGAGAGGCTATTATTCCTGAGACGGTTGATACGATCTGGGGATCGGTGTATCGCGAAGTTGCGGTTGGGGCGCTCCAGATAGAGGACCTTGACTTCAATCGCACACCGATTGAAGTGGTGAGCTGGGTAGCAGAGACAGGCACGCGTATACGCACATCAGACGATGCCCAGACAGATGCCAGTCTATCCTACAATTTCCAAGACAACGACACTGCCCGTATGACGGCAACGATTTCTTCGCCTATTCCTGTTGAACGGATACGACGCATCACGCTGCCTGTGCGTGGAGATGCCTCGTATCACCGCCTCTCTTTAACCGTGTCTGTCCCGAACTCTGGAACGGATGATAGCAGCACTCACAATGGCGTTACATATCAACCGACGCGTTCTTTCGTTTTAGGGAGCGCGTTGTGGACAGATTCGGTCTGGCGATTGAACGGCATCCCCGGTGAGTTAGAGTCGTCACACATCACGATGCAGAAAACAGAAACGAACCTCGCCCCCCAAGCCACAGGGGTAACAGGAAATGGGCGTCAGTTGTTCCTGCAATTAACGATTCATCAACCCGCTTATCTCTCAATTGTATGGGATAAATTCACATCAAACTACCGGAATCTATGGAAGACGGTGCCGTATAATCGGTATTTCGTCAATAGCGTTTTCATTGCGACCGCGTCAACGTTACTCACGCTGTTTTTCTGTTCACTCGGTGGATACGCGTTTGCCAAGTATCAATTCCGCGGTCAGAAGATCCTGTTCGGCATCCTCCTCGCTTCCATGATGGTCCCGTTTCAAGTATTGCTTGTTCCGTTGTTTGGGTTGATGTATGATATTGGCTGGCTCAATAGTTACAAAGCGATTATCATCCCGTTTTCGGTCGGTGCGTTCGGTGTCTTCTTGATGCGTCAATTCATCGTCACGATTCCGTCTGAACTGCTGGATGCGGCACGGATTGATGGCTGTTCCGAGTTCGGTATCTATTACCGGGTTGTGCTGCCTATCATCAAGCCCGCGCTTGGGGCGTTGACGATCTATTCGTTTTTGGGTTCATGGAACGGGTATCTCTGGCCCCTCATCATTTTACGGGATGAAGTGAAATATACGCTACCGATCGGTTTAGCGAATCTCGTGGGCACCTATCGTCAAGATTACGGGATGTTAATGGCAGGAACGTTGTTGTCGCTCATGCCAATCGTTATCCTATTTTTAGCGATGCAACGTGAATTCGTGCAAGGAATCACTTTAGGAAGCGTTAAGGAGTGATACACCTCGCCCTAACCGAACCGCAAGGAATAATGAAAGTGCTGTAGGACTCAGCGCGTAGTTCGAAATGAAATGGAGAGCGGGTATACGGAAAGGGACTTCAACTTCCAAACCGCCCTAACCGAACCGCAAGGAAAAATTAAAAACCGAACCGCAAGGAAAAATTAAAAAATGTCAGATTATATAACGGTTACAAAAACGTCAGCGATCCGAGAAGGACGCGGCAAAGCGTTCACCGTCAACGGCAGACGGGTCGCCATTTTCAACGAAGGTGGCGAATTCTGTGCTGTGGACAACACCTGCCCGCATGCCATGGGTTCCCTCGGCAGAGGTAGAATCCGAAACGGTATCGCTGTGTGTCCGGTCCACGGTTATGCCTATGATACCAAAACCGGCGAATGCCAAACCGACCCACGCCTCCGCATCAGGACCTATCCGGTAGTTGTCGAAGACGAAGAGATCAAAGTCGAGGTATAGTTAAAAGTCCGTACTAACGCCTACCATGAACGACGTTTTGTGAATCGGCTCGAATTGGGAGTCCCCTGCTGCCGTTTCAACGCGCCGGAACGTGTATTCACGGGTGACAATCGTCATAACCGGCGGAAAGACTTCATAACGGACCTCCACACTGAACGCCGATTTTTCATCTAAATCGAACAGATCCCCAAAGAAGTGCGTCTCCCCACCCTCGCCAATATCCCGTTTAGTGTAGAAGGCCCGCAGCGAAAAACGGGGCACTAACCCCGACTCTGACACCGCCATATAGAGTTTAGGTTCGCTGTTCGTATAATCCTCGAAGGTCCCCATGAAATGAATTTGTGGCAGTGGATGCCAGATAAGTTGTGAGAAAAAACCGCGTCTCGGTTCTGTGTTTACCGCTAATCCCAAAAACTGGGGCATGTCGGGTTCCGGGGATAACGATTTCGCGGATTCATACGTATAATCGAACACAGAAGGGATATAACCATCTCCAAACGTGCGATACTCTATTTTGAAAAGGGTTTGGGTAAAAGAAAATCCAACACCGACGGCGTTTCCCCAGGCGAGATTCGTTGTTACTTGATTTTCTGTTGTAAGCGTGATTTCTGTTGGTGTGTTTTCTTCGGGGAGTGTATTCAGAAAAGCGAGATCGTCATAGAGATCGAGCCGAAACGCGCTCGTCTCAAAAATTGGAAATCCGACATCAACCCCGACCGCACTCAACGGATCTTCCCCTACTTCTTGTAAATTCGGGTTAATGTCTGTGAGATAGGTCGCACCGAGTTCAAACCGGGTGAGTAAGTTGTTATTTTCTTCCCGTTGAAACGGACGGTAAAATCCGCGTCCTCCGAAAATGGTAGGATTACCGATGTCATTCATCATCGTTTCGATGCCATAACGGTTTTCGGAATTTCTGAGGTTCAGACGTAACCCGCGCCGATCGTAATTAGAATAACCCGACATGATTGAACCGTGTCCGATGGTTAGGTAATCCAACTCCCCGAATCGGACATAGAAAGGATCGTAAGGCCGACCGTAACGCACATAACGGACGAGTCTTAACCAAGTGCTTGGACTGTCCCACGCTTCACCGTCTTCAGCCAGGATTTGGGGATCATCTCCTTCTGCGTAAGGGTTGTAAAGCAGGATTAAGTCTAATCCGATACCTATTTTTCCGAGCGGTATATCCGGCTGAAGTTGGAGGCGGACGTAAGCATCGCCGTTAATGAAGGTGAGTCCTCCACCGTATAATCCACTCGTTAGGAAGTCAGGGTGCTCCAGTTGGGTTAAGGCTTGATCTTCTTCGGCGAGAGGAGAAGTCGGTAGGATGAGCAGGAAAGTTAAAATTCCGAATATCCAGGCGATAATGCCTATTCTGAAAGGAAAAAAAACGTTATTGATGTTCACGTGGTGAGAATCCTTCCATCTTTCATCTGGATAACACGATCGGCGTTCTCTTTGAGTCCTTCGTGATGCGTCACAATGGCGATAGTGGTTTGGTGTTCTTGACGCAGTTCTTGAATAAGGTTCATCAGATTATCGCTCTGGCGACTGTCGAGGTTGGCAGTAGGTTCATCGGCGAAGATAATTTTCGGACGGTTGGCGAGGGCACGCGCAAAAGAGACGCGTTGTTTTTCGCCACCGGAGAGCTGGGCGGGACGATGATGAAATCGATCGCTCAATCCGACGTGTGTCAGTAACTCTATCGCACGGCTTTCCGCCTCACCCGTCTTTGTTCGGGCGAGATCCATCGCGACCATTACGTTTTCCAGTGCGGTGAGATAGGGCAGCAGATGGAACAGCTGGAAGACGAATCCGATCTTTTCACGGCGAATGACGCTCAAGTCTTGCACGTCAGAGTGAATCGGTTCGCCATCGATGTGAAGTTCCCCGGCATCCGGCGTTAAAATACAGCCGAGGAGACTGATGAGCGTTGTCTTTCCGCAACCGCTATCTCCCATCAGCATCAGCAGTTCACCCGCTTCAATTCGGATATCGACGGCGTCGACTGCAACAACAGTTGCGTCGCCTGTGCCAAAGCGTTTCGTTAAGCCTGTTCCTTCTATGATTGCTGCCATTTTTCTAATTTTCCTTGCGGTTCGGTCAGATAGGTTGGTAGTTTCAAATGCCTTCCCGTAGATTCGCCTGCTTGTTTGGCTTGGGGTGTTTTTTCTTGGGGTTTTTGCTTGGGCGTTTCTGCGTATTTCTGCGTATTGCTTGGAGTCTTTGCTTGGGCATTTCTGCGTATTTCTGCGTATTGTTGCAGGCTTTGTTTTTTGGGATAAGACGATTTGATGAGTACTAATGGGTTAAATCTCACCGCGGAATGCAATCATCGGATCGACTGCGATCGCTTTCCGTGCTGCCAGATACCCGCTACCGCAACACACGATGAAACTGATGCACGCAACGATGATGGATTCCACGAAGTGAATCGCGACGAAAATCGGTGCTGCTGCCGCGAACACATACGACAAAGTAAGTCCAAGTAGCACGCCGACAGTCGAGATTAGGACAACCTGTTTGAGTAGCAGACCCATCACATAACCGTTTGAGCCGCCGATCGCCTTTAGTACCCCGATCTCTTGGGTCTTTTCGAGCATCGTCACGTAAGTAATCATCCCGACGAGGATACCTGCCGCTAACCATAACATCACCCGTAGGAATTGCACAGCCTTCATCGGTTCATCAACGTAGTATGCGATAATATCCCTAAGCGTCTGTTTTAAGGTGCGTACTTCAATGGTTTCTAAGGCATCTAAATCGGCGGCGATCTGTGCGGGGTGTTCACTCTTGTTTGTTTTCGCGATCATCATGTTGACATGCGGTGTATTGCCGAGGAGAAGTTTCTGAGCAATGCGGACATCCATAAAGAGTAGCGGCGTATCTAAAACAAACATGAGGCTTTTCGCCTTTCCGACAACACGGACTTTTTCGTTGCTGAGGGTGATCTGTTCTCCGATTTCCAGTCCCATTTTCTCGTCAACGACTACTTCGTAGGGGATTGGGTCTTCAGGTCTATAGTCTTCAAAATTGCTCCGGGTGAACATTCTCCCTTCAATAGCACTTTTAGGACCCCCGAGTTGTCCCAACTTATAGCCGACGACGATCGCCTTGGTGGATTTGCCGCGGACGCTCGGACGCGCTTGCGCGAAAACCAACGGAGAGGCAGAATCTGGCACTAAGCCGGGACCTGAGTTCAGAAATGCCATGTATTCCTCAACGACCATAGAAAACCCAATAAATGCGCCGCCGGAGCCTTCAGCGGAGATCCAGACATCCGCCCCAGTGGATTCGACGTATTGTCGCGCTTGAATGCGCATACCGTTCATAATGCCGCCTAACAGCAGTATCAATGAAATGAGGACAGTGATACCGAGTGTTGTGAGGATAACTCTCGCTTGGCGATACCGCATGTCCTTGAGAAAGAGTGTCTTCATCTTTTTATTTTACCTTGCGGTTCGGTCGAGTAGGTTTGGAACTTTCACATTCCCTTCCGTAGATCCGCCCTCCATTTCATTACGGGCTCATGTCTGCGTCCTAAGAGAGTTAGCTACAGACAGTAGCCTGCAACAACGGCGCAGGCGGATATGTGGAAAAACACGCAACAAACGAATAAACTTATTTAACGCCTTGCGAATAATTAAAAAACCGCTCGGGCATGGTCTGGCGTTTGCGACGGTGTAATTGGACGTGATTCTGATATGCACCTACATCCGCCTCGGTCCCAGTTTCACGTTCAAGGAAAAGCGGGAATTCAGACGCAGGCGGTTTAGCGTTATGATACGCATGGCTATAACTTCGCATGATGATACGTTGTTCACGGTTCAGCGTCTCCAACCATTCGGGCGAGGAATGGAAGCGATCCGCTGGGGTAAGCCAAGACGGGCAATAAGCAACAAAGATATTGTAGCGCACGACCTCGCTCTCATTCGGTTCAACCCGATGCCAGATGCTGGAATGCATCACCGTCATTGTGCCTTTACGGGGACAGACGACCTTTTCCCCCGGTATACTTTTGTGGGTATCGTAGCCGTCCATATATTGCTGACGATGACTCCCCGGTAACACGACGAGGTTCCCCATCTTCTCTCTCGGCAGATCGGTCAACCAGTACCCGATTTTGATTTGCAACGGCAGTTTCGGTGAAAACACCCCGTAGGGAAGGGCACGGGCACCGTCCGGGTGCCACTGGTTGTACTGTTTACCGCCGGGCGGACGCAAGAAAAATTGGCTCTGATGGAGTTTGAGGAGTTCCCCGAATAAGTCGTACGCATAACCGACATGCCGTTCATTATCAATCAGATCTGTAAACACGGGATCACGTTCGACGATGTTCTCTATGTGAAGATGGCCACCTGGCGTATATTTTGGGCTGGTAGCGGCGACGCGATCTATCGCGTCAATATAGGCTTGGATATCCCCATCGGAGATTGCGTCCTCAATAAAAATGATACCGTCTTCGTTAAAGGTTTCCCACTGTTCTGCTGTGAATCCAGGGGGTACAACACGATATTTCTGTTTGGTTTCCATTCGGTAACTCCTTTCGTTATCGTTTTGTAGCAAATCCCATGCCAGTGCGGGCAATACCACACGGGTTAGGTTCTTTGTGCTATGTTCAGAGGTAACTGCACAAAATCGGGCAAATTTTATCTCGGATAGCACGAAATGGGTCAAATGCGATCAACCTTTGCGAGTGCTGCCTGAATGCTTAAGATCAATGCATGTTCAAATTAAGAATATCATAATTTACCAGAAGCGTCAACACTAATAACAAAATGCCCCAAACCCAAAGTAGAACCCTTGGATTTGGGGCAATAGAGAGTGCAGCGTTGGATTCACTTTTCGTTCAACCCAACCTATATCAACGTTTGCTACACCGCAATCTCTGCGTCGTAAGGATGGTTCTGGACTAACCATACCGAAACTGCCTGAACGAGAATCTGGTTTGCTCGTTCAACAATCGGGTTTAGCGATGGGATATGCGCAAACATATTTTGTGCTCGGTGTTTCAGGTTTGCAATGGGCGGCAACTCAAGGATTTTCATCTCTTTGAGGAACGCTTCTACCTCCGATTGGCTGATGCGAGCGCGTTTACGGAGTTCTTCTAACTTTGGCGTATGTGCCCACGCTTGCAAAACCGTTTTACCGATGTGTTCAATCGAAACGCTCGCAGCGAGTTGGTGCGCAGCATTTTCGATGGTGGTTAGAGATAATCTACGCTTACCTTCAACGACATGTGCGGGTGGCAAACGTAGACCCCAAACGATTCTAAAGAGGGACAAGGTTTTCAGAATATAGTACGTGACATCAATTTGCCACCAATGAAATCCTTGAGGTGTAGCACTCGGAAAATGGTGATGATTGTTATGCCAGCCTTCCCCCAACGTGATGATAGCGAGGAATAGGTTGTTGCGTGAATGGTCCCCCGTGACATACGGCTGTTTACCTATCACGTGTGCAAGGGAATTAATCGTAAATGTCCCGTGAAAAAGGATCACCGTGCTTATGAAGAATCCTACGATGAGTCCCGACCAACCCGCAATCGCCCAAACCAGAACACCTAATAGAAAGGGCGGCAGTCTGTCCCATTTATTCAGCCAAACCAGTTCTGGGTATTTCTGAAAATCCTTAATTATATTGTAATCTACGGTCTCCGAGGGTTTAGAGAAAATCCACAGCACGTGGGAATACCAGAACCCGTGTTGGACTGGGGAGTGTATATCTTGCTCTGTATCGGAGTACTTATGGTGTTCGCGATGCTTCGCTGCCCACCAGAGCGCGCCGCGTTGCGCTGAGCTCTGACCGAGAAATGCCAGAAAAAATTGGAATCCGCGGCTCGTTTTGAAAGAGCGGTGCGAAAAATAACGATGATATCCAGCCGTGATACCGAACATACGGATAACATACAATGCACCACATATAATCCAATCGATAGGTTGAACGTCCACCCAGAAAATTGCCAGACAGGTGAGGTGAACCATTATGAAAGGCACAACTCGGGGGTGAATAAGGTCCTCCGTATGGGCAGGACTTTTAGGGCATGTTTCAGTTGACAATATAATTCTCCTTGCTACGCATAGCGGTTAGGTTGTGTCTATTCAAATTGTTTCGTACACAGGAATTTATCAGGGTACAATAGTTGTTAATGCGCTATTAGAACAGAATTAAGAATACTCTATTTTATCAGAGGAGTTAAACCCTTCTATTTTCTTCGCCAAGTCAATAAAATGTCCCAAACTCAGAGAGTGCTTTGGGATGTTCAAGCAATAAGTACTTCGTGCTAATGTCATATTGTGCCATGTAAATATTATACCTTATTTGTTGTTGATCTGTCCACTTAATCACTTAAGCTTTACTTCAGAATTAGCATCCTTCGTGTAGCCGTGAAATCTCCTGCTGTTAGCGTATAGAAATATACACCACTTGCCACTGACTCTCCCAACGTATTCCTACCATCCCAATACGCCGCACGGCTCCGTGATTCATAGATACCGATAGGTTGATGCCCTAATGACAGCGTCCGAACCAGCTGACCATTCGCAGCATAGATGGAAATACTAACATCCCCAGGCACTGCGAGCTGATACGGTATCCATGTTTCCGGGTTAAATGGATTCGGATAGTTGGCAAACAACGCAGTTCTTTGGGGGGCGAATGTTCTCAACAGTTGTTCCAGTACCCTAATCCCTCGCTGATATGCCAAGCGATCGGGCATGGAAGTTTCAAGCGACCGTGAGGTTTCTCGCTTGGCGAGCCGCAGCCATTGCTCGACCTGTGCAGCTGACAAGGCGTGCGCAGAAGGTGCACCGGCGACATTCCCGAAAGCATTTGCCACCAAAACGAGATCTTGGAAGTTGACGAAACCGTCATCATTTAGGTCAGTCCTTTTCCCGCCAGCCGCTCCGAATTCCGCTGCTATCAACACGACATCTTGAATATTGACAACACCGTCCCCGTTTACATCAGCAAGGGCTTCCGCTGCTCCTGTCAGCATGGGGAATTTCCACAAGAGAACCGTTCCATCGAAACTCCCACTTGCGATTGTGCTACCATCAGGACTGACGGCAACACTTGTGATCGAATATGTATGCCCTTCAAGTGTTTCGAGTTGTTCCCCTGTGCCAATGTCCCACAAACGGATCGTCGCGTCATAGCTGCCGCTGACAAGTATGGCACCATCTGGACTGAAAACAATGCTGGTAGCATTCGCGGGATTCTCTGCGGGTGCGTCTCCTTCCGATGCTTCCGGATCCTCAACGATTGTCTCAGGATCGATAGGCTTAACGAAGGTTTGCTGACGTTCAGCCGTGACAACATCCCAGAGAGAAACCGTGTCGCCCCCGCCACTGGCGAGGGTCCTGCCATCCGGACTGAACGCGACTGTCCAGACATCATCTTCGTGTTCGGTGATGGTGTGGAGGACCTCATGTGTTTCGACATCCCAGAGACGGATGGTATTGTCTCGACTGCCGCTGGCGAGCCTGCTGCCATCCGGACTGAAGGACAAGGTTTCCACGCCTGCTTCGTGTTCCCATAGGGTTCTTATGTGCGCGCCTGTGGTTGCATCCCATAATCGGATGCTATCGTCCTCACTGCCGCTGGCGAGTATACTGCCATCCGGACTGAATGCGAGGCTTATGAGGTAAGAATAATGCCCCCTGAGCGTCCTGATATGTTCACCCGTGGTTGCATCCCACAACCGGACGGTATCGTCTTGGCTGCCGCTGGCGAGTGTGAGGCCGTCGGGGCTGAACACAACAACATCAACATCCCCGCGGTGTCCGATGAGTGTATGGCGGAGTTGACCGGTGGTAGCATCCCATAAGCGAATGGTTTTGTCCCAACTCCGTGTGGCGAGGGTCGTGCCATCTGCGCTGAAAGTAACGCTCGCGACAACATCTGTGTGCCCTGTAATCGTTTTTAGATGTGTACCTGTAGCGGGATCCCATGAGCGGATGGAAGCGTCCCATGCGCCACTGGTGAGCATACTCCCATCCGGCGTAAAAGTGACCGCATAGACATCAGCGGTGTGATCGGTCAAGGTTATGAGGTGTGTCCCTGCGTCTGCATCCCACAACCGGACGGTATCGTCTTCACCCGCACTTGCGAGGAGGCTGCCGTCAGGACTATAGGTCAGGTCATAGATATGCGATGTATGTCCAACAAGGGTCTGTTTAACTGTCCATGTGGCAGCGTCCCAGAGGTGGATCATTGCGTTCAAATCGCCACTGGCGAGTGTGCTTCCATCAGGACTGAGCGCAATGCTGCCGACATCATCGCGATGCTCTTCAAGTGTTTGCTTGAGTTCACCCGTGGCGACCTCCCATATACGAATCGTATCGTCCCGACTTCCACTGATGATCATGCTCCCGTCGGAACTGAAAACGAGGCTGGTAACGCCTTCTGTATGCCCTTCAAGTGTGTTCAAGAGTTCGCCTGTTTCGAGATTCCATAGTCCGATGGTGTCGTCTCTACTGCCACTGGCAAGCATCGTTCCATCGGAACTGAAAACGAGGGTGTTGACGCTTCTTTCATGTCCCTCAAGGGAATGTAATACGTCACCGGTTTCAGGATCCCATAAGCGGACAGTGCCGTCCCAACTTCCACCGGCAATCATGCTGCCATCAGGGGAATATGTGAGTGCCACAATATTATAACCACCCGCAGTAAACAGCGAGATGGGTTCACCAGTTGCGGTATCGTAGATCCAAACGCCGAGGGAACCGCCAGCAGCGAGCCGTGTGCCGTCCGGTGAATACCGAATTTCAGAGAGCCATCCTTTGCCGAGGCGCGCCGTGGCACCTTCGGGTAAATGCCATTGCGGCGAATCTTGGGCGAAACCGTTATATGAGAAAAATAGCGTCGCCATACCGAGGATACTCCATACGAAAAAAAACCTAAATTTCATAAATGCTCCTTTTGTTATTTGGGCATCAATTTTAGACAAATAGAATTAGAGGTTGCCTTAAATGCTATCACAAATTCCGTAGTTCGTCAAGTTTTTAAGGCAAGAAACAGCGGCCATAGCAAAGGTTCAGAGTATTCATCGTATAAACACAGTATGGCATGAAACTTTGTAAGGCATAACACTCCTGACACAAATCAAAAGTTTATCCTACAAAAGCATAGCATGCGTAAGTCCTGTTTTTAATCCCTATCTGCGAACAGAAAAGATAGTAAAAACAAGGTTAATGTGGTATAAAATGGATAGTACAAATTCATATTGGAAAAGGTTCAGAAAGGCTGAGGATGTAAATTTACGATAGAAACGGATTTGGAACTTCTCATTCAAATCACAAGATAGTCTTAGAAAGGAAATAGGTTTTCAGACCAGCCATCTTGAACGTTTTGATACAAAAGTGGATGTTTACCGAATTGCGTCAGTTTTCCAGTTTTTCCAGAGTGGCGGGCTTTTGTAAACAGCCACTTCTCGCTGGAGATTTGAGGCAGGTAAGTATTATTTAGAGTTGCCTTGCGGGGGAAATCCGATGAAAGGTTTTAGTTTGTTGCTATTTTGTGCATACAACCTAACGCTGGTCTGTCCAGTGTGGGGGGAAGTCCCGACGACTGCGAAAATAGTGTTTAGTTCTTTCCGGGATGACAACATGGAAGTCTACATCATGAATCCTGATGGCACGGAGCCGGTGAACTTGACGCGCAACCGCGCAGCTGACTTTGATGCTGTCTGGTCCCCCACAGGTGAACAAATCCTTTTCGTTTCAGATCGAGTTCGGGAGCGCGACTTATATTTGATGGAACCGGATGGGTCTAACGTCAGACGGGTCTTCAGGAAGGTGGCACACAGAGAGCATCCAACATGGTCCCCGGATGGAAAACGGATTGCTTACCAACGCGTTGAAGCTGATGAAAGTTGGATCTACACTGCTAAAATAGATGGGACGAATGAAGAAAAAATAGTGTTTGGTCATGCCCCGGCGTGGTCCCCGGATGGAACAGAGATCGCGTTTGTTACTGGCAAGGCGGGCCATACCCGAATTTGGCTGTTCAATCTTCAAACACGCAGACAGAAGCTACTGCTTCCTGAGGATGCTATACCCTGGATGTGGATGCCTGCATGGTCGCCTTCTGGGGAGCAACTTGCCTTTGCTTGGCTAAATCACTTTCCATTTATAGGTTTTGTTCATAGACAAACAATCTATATTGTAAATCGTGATGGGACGGGGGTTAAGAAGGTTGTTGATGAAACTGGCAATAGAGCGAATACGCCAGTTTGGTCTCCAAATGGGGATATACTTCTTTATGACCAGCGTCCTGGAAACAATCGTGCACAAATCTTTAAAATCGCTTTAGGTGGAGGGGAGCCAAGGCAGTTGACGCATATTGATTGGAATGCCCCATCCGATTGGTTTGATCCGGCGTTCGCTTTGCCGGTTTCACCACAACCTCAATTGCTAACAACAGTATGGGGCGAACTGAAACGGGAGTAGGTTTCAGACACAACCGAAGTGGAACGCTTTGATACAAAAATGGATGTTTACTCAATTGAAATGGTTAATAACCCTTCACCGGCTTGGATTTTCTGTTTCCATTGAGGATCGTCGCGTAATTCCTTAACCTGCATGTAAGTGCGGGGTATACGCATGTTCTCAATTCTGTTGTCGAAATTCAGAGACTTGTTGTATTGACCCCCTCTTATTTCTATCTCGCATAGACTACCTCCTTACTTCTCAACTTCTTTTAGTGACAATGTCAAGTAAGGAATCCTATATTCTCTCATGCTTGAAAATCTATACTTTACAACATCCTCATCTGCAAGAAACATTCCTGCGCCCAATAGCCATAATCTTTGTTCGGTTGAATAAAGTAAAAACACTTTATCCGCTGACGTGCCCTTAAAGACACAATTTCTGAGAGAAAACGTGCATAACCACAGAAAAATTTGATTTTTTTATTTTTTTCGGCAGTTACAAGCAATTTTGGGTAATTGTTAGATAAAATTTTCATTTTTTTTGGATTATGCACGTTTTTGGACAAAAATTGTGTCTTTAATAGTTCAGAAGTTTTAATTACAGTCGAAAGGTAAAAAGAAATATTGCTTGATTTTCCAAAAACTTTGCGCCAACTCCATCTCTTTGAGACGGAGGGTGTTCTCTATGCAGCAGACATCGAGAAAGCACGTGCCGTTGAGCTTTCTGACGTAATAGCGGACATCTTAAAACTCGCGAAAACACAAACAAACGCAGAAATCGTCCAGACGCTGAAGACCTCTTATATAGAGGACGACATTCTTGAGGCGTTTGAAAGATTCGAGGAACTCGACAAGGAAGGCTTGCTATAATTGCAAGGTTCAACACTTGAAACACTTTTGAACATTTGTGCTTTTCAAAATGTAGGCGACACGCTGGTTGTCAAAGCCTCGTGGGTAAAGGAGTGGCTTATGGAATGTGGTGTGTCGGGAAGAAACGTTCGTGTGATTCCGAATGGTATCAACGTTGGTAAACCGATGTGCCAGCACTTGGCGAAGCAATATGCCGCCGCTCTCTTTGAAAAACCGATATTTGCACAACAGCCCGTCGTAGGGTTAATTTCTGGATTTGAACCCAATTATGCTGCAAAACTGATTTCGGCATTTGCTCGTGCCAATCCACATCTTTCGATTTTTGTCTACGATCCGTTCTTGGCGGAACATTACACGAATCCACCAAGCAACGTGGTAATGTTCAGCGTAGATGATGATGAGACGCATTCCATATTACCTATCTTCTTTCAAGCACTCGATCTCGTCTGTTTCCCTGCGATTCCGGGAACACCGCTTTCGTTGGTTTTAGAGGCGATGGCATATGGCACGCCATGTATTGCTATGACGCAATATGGACTTCCACCGGAGGTAGCAGGTGCTGGTGCTGTTGTGAAATCGGAGTGGCGTGGTTTTGGCAATTTCCATGTCTCAATGTCGGAGTTGTCGCAGGCAATAAATCAATGGTTAAAACCCTCTCATACACGCACCGAATGCGAAAACGTTGCCAAGGGTTTGGCTCAAAAATTCACTTGGGAAAAAGTAGCACAAGAAATCGTTCAGTGCTTTGAAGAGGGGCATCAGCAAAGCGCGAATGCCTTTAGAAGAGAAAGAAATGTGTCTCCGCTGGTTTTCTGCCGTCGGTATGATCCGGGGTCTGGAACCACCGAGTCCAGTGTGTACCGAGCGGCGAGCAATAGATATGACTGTCTTAAAACCGCTTTGATAGAAATGTTAGCGGAAGAGCATACACCTGCTGAAATCGAGGCAGTTTTCAGACATTTCCAAGGGAAAGGCTTCACTTCCGTAGCGAATGAATTCGTCTTGGAAATGGGTTCCTGACCGGAGTTGGGAAGTCAATCTCGCCGGACGAGAGCCCGGCAGAAAGGAAAAAACCGATATGAAAAAGAATCTGCGCGGTAAAATCCGCGAATTCGTCCAGTCCGAAGAAGGCAAAGTGGGAGTCAAATCCCCACTGACGCTCGGTGCGGCGGTGGGAAGTGTTCTGCTCGCACAAGCTATTGTAGGAACACCAGAAGCTAATGCACAATCTTGCGACCACGATGGACATTGTCCTATGGGATATTTCTGCCATGATCATGGCAGTTGTCATCCAGAGTAATACTACTCTTAGAAATGGTTGGGACGAGAGAATTTTGCCTTCTTCGTCACTGATTATTTTTGAGGAATATTAACTAACCAATGAGGAGGCGCGCTTTGAAAGTGCGCCTGCCTCAGACGCTGAAGAGCAGTATAGGGATACACTATCAAAACCGAGCCCATACTTCTCCGCGATTCATTCTCGTTAAGGAGATGTTCTCATGAAATATAAGGTCCAGTTTTTATTTTCTTTTTTTGGTGTATCCGTGTTGTGTTTGAAAGTATGTGCTGTTTTCGCAAAGGCACCCGATACGGCAAAAATTGTGTTTGCCACAGCCGGTATAGGAGAGAATCGGGACATCTATCTCATGAATCCTGATGGTAGCGAGCAGGTGAATCTCACCAAGCATCGCGCAGACGATATTTCTCCAGTTTGGTCGCCAGCAGGTGAATACATCCTTTTCGCTTCCGATCGCGAGCACAAGGCATGGGGAACTTGGGATTTGTATCTCATGGACCCAGATGGTTCTAATGTCCGAAAGGTGTTTGACAAATGGAAGAGACGAAGCAGTCCAACATGGTCTCCCGATGGCAAACGCATCGCCTATAGTTATGGAGAAATTGGAAACACTTTGCTCTATATTGGCACAATCGATGGAAAAGATGAAGAGCGTGTGGCGATTGGTTACAGACCGGCATGGTCTCCCGATGGCACAGAAATCATCTTTCGCAGCGGCGCATTGGACAAACCGAGACGTTTCAGTTTGCTCAAAGTGCGAACGAACAAACAAACATTCTTCCCTTTCCCTAAAGAACCAAAGTGGGTTCGGTATCCTGCTTGGTCTCCGCTTGGCGATAAACTCGCCTTTTCTTGGAACAATCGCGTTGAGGTTCGGCGAGAAGACTTCAAATTGGTAACGATCTATATTGTGAATCGTGATGGCACCGGTCTTCAGCAGGTGATTGAAGAAGGGAGAAGAGCTGTCAACCCGGTATGGTCTCCGAATGGGAGCGAACTCCTTTACAATGCCATTGATGCCAACATAGATATGCAAATCTACAAAATTAGTTTGGACACAGAGGCGTCGGTCCAACTTACGGATGGAGAGTCTTGGAGTTATTTAGGAGATTGGTTTGACCCTGCGTATGCATTGCCGGTCTCACCACAACCTCAATTGCTTACGACAATATGGGGAGAACTCAAAAGGGAGTAGGATCTATCGGAAACAGAGTCTTTCTTCACCTTGCCGATAAATTATTGTGAACGTAATATCAACCAACTCCGAGCCTAATAGGAAAAAGGTAATTGATGAATGAACTATCCTGAATTTGAAACCGCGTTTGAGGCACAATTTCAAACACACACAGACGCATATCCACACGCCGCAGAATACCATCGCGCTCGTTTTAATCAGACCATCCAGTATCTGTTGTCCTCCATTTTGGAGCAGACGGAAACCTTGATCCAACAACCGGAAACGAGTTGGGCACACACTGAAGAAATTGTCAGCGACATCCTCTACTGTGGGGAAATAACTGTTGAACAACTTTTCGCGCTTGAGATTCCCAATCAACTCACAGTAGATAGAGATTTTGAAGCGGTAAAAACGAAACTCTATGAAACGAAATATTACCCAATCAGTGAACACCTGAATTACATCTCTTTTCCACCTGCTTTGAAACGGAAAGCGTTTATCGGTAAGCATTTGGATCGTTTCAAAGAAAAATCGCATTTCTGCGATCTCGGCTTCGGTCCCGGGGTGTTGACAGCGTTTCTTCTACAGCAGAACGCCTCATGGCAAGTTAACGGTGTTGATGTTAGCCAGCATTGCCTTCAGCATACCCAAAGGCTCTTGAGAAAAAAAGGGGTGCTTGAAAGAAGTGAGTTATCAATCGGAGATATCCGCTTCTTACCGTATCCGGACGATACCTTCGATGCGGTCGTTGCGATTGAAGTGCTTGAGCATATCCCCGATCCAGAAACTGGCTTGTTAGAAGCACTACGTGTGCTGAAACCGGGTGGATATGCAATAACGGCACTACCGGTGCAGTTGCCGTTGTTGATGCATCTCTACGATTTTGATTCTTCCGATGAAGTCTTAGCACTCTACGAGAAAGTTGGACTTAAGGTTATTGACTTTGAGACGAAGGAATTCCAACGTCAAGCGGGTCCCTTTATCGATACATTCGCGTTAAGCGTAAAACTCTAAAGAAAGGCTCTTTTTGTTCACATTATGTCGCACTATGAATATCTCTTGATCTTTTTGGCACTCGTTTTCTGTGGATATGCGAGTTATACTGACCTGAAAACACAGAAGATTCGCAATTTCTGCTCCCTTGGACTCCTGTATGTCGGAACACTCAGCCAACTAATGGCATGGTATCTCGGCACAACAACGCCGCTCTATATCTTAGGACTCTTCTTTGGAAGCGGACTTATCGCCTTTGCTTTCTATTGGTTTGGTATTTTCTCCCCAGGGGATTCCAAACTTTTTTGGGGACTCTGTTTAATCTTTCCGCTATCTTGGTGTTCAGGCGGAAGAGAAGATTATCCCAATCGTGAAGGAGTTTGGTAACAAGATTGACTTCAAACTCCAATTTATTGCGAAGGAAAAAGAAGCACCTTCCGCACAAGACATAACGCCGTTTACCAGTCTACACGGTTACCCCGAAGTGGCGGAAAATATCCGACAACTTCTGATAGCACAAGAGTATCCTGAGAAGTATCTCGACTACATCTTATGTCGCGGCAAGAAATTGGACAAGAGTTGGGAAAGTTGTGCGGAGAAACTCGGCATTGATGTGGCAAAGATTCAGAAATTGTTTGATACACCGGAATCCGAGCAACTTTTCCGGGAAAACATTCAGCGTGCTGCAGCGTTAGGCATTCGCGCTTCACCGACGATTTTAGTGGATAATCATCAATTTCAAACTCACCAACTCCTACGAGCGAGTGGAACCCCGTGCCAGTAATCTTACAGGCATGGATTGAGTAAACACCGTTCAAACAACTAACAAGAATGATGAACCTTTTGAAAAGCCATTAGAAAGCATGTCCAAGGGGGAGAGCTTCACTCCCGTAGCGATAGTATTCGCCCTGGAGATGGGTGTCCCATCCGAGGAAGGCAAAGTGGGAGTTAAGTCCCCACTGACGCTCGGTGCGGCGGTTGGGAGTGTTCTGCTCGCACAGGCTATCGTGGGAACACCAGAAGCTGATGCGTGGATGTGCCAGTTTAACAACCATTGTCCAGATGGTATGGTATGCAGTCACGGCACTTGCGTCTAAAGCGATTTCCTTGCTTACAGAGGGTATGGCGGCTTCTGCCGCCTCCCTCTGTTGGTTAGCAGGCACGTTCCCTTCTGAAGAGACAGACGTGTCTATTACCTCACTGTCGGAGGAATGTATTGTGAAATTTACAGCAATATGTGTTCTTTTTGTCCTGATCTTTGTGTGTTCAAGCATTTCTTGCAGCTGGGCACAAGCACCCGAAACCCCAAAAATCGCGTTTAGCTCATTTCGTGA
>VXPE01000044.1 GCA_009839745.1 Candidatus Poribacteria bacterium | reverse complement strand
AAAAGGGTTCTCTTTCTTCAAAAAATTCAGAAATTAATTATCAAACTCACGTTACACACGTCCGGAGTCTGCAACCTTGCTCTCTGCCCTTGTCTTGAATACGGCCGTAAAATCGCTCACCGAAAATGAGGCAGACGCGGTGAATTTCGATCGTCTAAAGGCGTTCTTAGCTAATCTCAAGATAGCCGATTTTGCGTGTGGTACCGGAGCATTGCTGAACGGTGTGTATCAGCAGCTATTGGGGCTTTACGAGCAGAACGGTGGAAGTGGACGAGACATCCATAGACAGATGGTAGAAAACAATCTCGTAGGATGTGATATTCTACCCAATGCCAGTCACCTTACTGCTTCTTTGATTGCCAGTAACTTCCCGGATATAAAGATTGGAAAAACCCGGATTGATGTGATGGGATATGGGACCCAGCGCGCGGATGGCCGATATGCCTTAGGAGCGTTAGATCTGATTGAGAATCCAGAAGCGACATTTTCATTAGGGTTGATAAATACGCAGCGGATTCGAGGTGATGCCTCTCAAGATAGTGATTCACAACACGGCTTTCGGCATGGTGAAATGAATATTGTCGTTGACAATCCGCCGTTTACGCGTGTCGGTGCAGACAATAACGCCGTTGATCCCGATGTACCAACCACAATATTTGGTGATCGTGATCCAGCTATTGCACGACGGATGCAACAAACCTTACGAGGCATAGAGGACTCGATAGGAAATAGTAGCGCGGGATTCGGTTCCTATTTTGTCGATTTAGCAGATAGAATGCTAAAACCTAACGGACAAGGTGTGATGGGATTCGTACTCCCTATCACCGTCTTAACGTCTCCGAACTGGCAGAAAGTACGTGCCTTATGGACACAAACCTATCATGATGTGGTGGTTATAACAGTTGCAGATGCGAAAACTGAAAATTGTTCATTCTCGGCAGATACGAATATGGCAGAGTGCCTTGTTATTGCTATTAAAGGGAGAACTGGGAATACCGGACGTGGAACGTTTATCTGTCTCCACCGCAGACCAGATAGCCATTTAGAGGCGGTAGAGATAGCGAAAGGTATCCAGCACCTTGAAGATGTCAGACGATTTGAAGAACCCCCTATCGGTGGAAATCCTATCAAGGTTGGAGATGAATTAATAGGCAGTGCTTTAAATTCTCCCCTAAAGGATGTCTGGACTGTCTCACGCATTCGGGAATTTAGTATAGCTCAGTGTGCGTACCAACTCGCGAACGGGCATATCTGGTTTCCTCAGCAGCAAGAGGGGATTGAAATTTCTATGACTTCTGTAGATGCAATTGCGACAATTCAGTCTTATGACCATCGTAGGGAATCAACGGGCCCCTTTGATATAGTAACCGGATCCTCGAATGAAAATTTATATCCGGGTTTGTGGCATGTCAATTCTGAAAATCAGCGTGCTTTGCTTGTTTCGCCAGATTGTCAGGGAATTATCCGTTCTGATTCTTGGGACAGAGCACAAAGGGTTTTAGAAAATATTGGGCGTGTTCACCATAATGTAGCGTTACGCTTTAATACGAATTCCTTAGCAGTCCTCTTCACAGATGTCCCAACTATTGGGGTCAATTTGCTCCCGACTGTCAAATTTGATAATCCTCTGTATGACTATGTTTGGACTTTGTGGGGCAATTCAACATTAGGATTTTTGTGCTACTGGATGCATTCTAATAAGCGGCACTCCGGGCGAGGTCAGATTCGTCTAAATGCTTTACGGGCAATGCCAACGTTGGATATCCGCGAACTGGACGATACTGCTTTGCAGAACGCTCAGCGAATCTTTGAAGAACTAAAATATAAAAAGATGCTTCCGTTTAACCAGATGGATGAGGATGAGGTGCGTCATGAGTTAGATCGTAGGATGTTATCTGAAATACTTGGTTTCACGGAGGGAACACATCCCGAGGTCCATGCCGGTATACACAGGCTCCGACAACGGTTGTGTGCAGAACCGAGCATACATGGCGGTAAGAAATCAAGGGTTGTTTTGTAGAAAAAAGTTAACAAACAGAGACTACAAAGGATCGTCTACGAAAGGATAGAGGAATATGGAATTACAACAGTTGATTTATTGTGAAGCCTTGAAGTTGGTGGAGGAAGCAGGTCTTTGTATTGAGGAGCATAAGAAGGATTTATATGTAACTTTACGTGAACTGTCTCAGTGGATAGATGAGTCAGGCAGAAAGGACCATACCCTTAAACGTTTCATTAAAGATTGTCCTGAATACGGTTTCCAGGTAACACGGTCTAAATGGCTGATTCGCATCAAGTACCTGCCTTATTTAGTGAGCCGTTTTGGGATTGGTAGAATAACGGATAAGAAAGTGCGAGATAAAATTCGTGAGATTCTAGAAAGATTTGGGTTCTTGATTCCCGAACATCCTCCACATCGAGTGTATTTTATAACATTCCGTGGTAAAAGGGACCAGAAAAAATATTGTAAAGTCGGGATCACTTCCACCGCTATGGAAACGCGTTTTAACTCAGTTCGTCAACAGATCCGTTCGCTCACAATGGAGGATTCCCTTGAAATTCTCGGTGAGATTGAAACAGATGATGCCGCAAGTTTGGAATCGCTAATCAAGGAACAATTTGCTTCTGTTCGTGCTGATACTTTCATAGGTAGTTCAACAGTCGGGAAAAAGGAAATTTATGAGTTGAACCGCGAGTTATATCAGTTCATCAAATCTAATTCCACAATTTCTCAAAAGGCATCAGGATGAACTGGAAAACTGTCAAGCGAATCAAGGTGATCGAGTTTTTAGGATGCTTTATCCTTCTCAATATAGCGTGGACGACAAGTGCTGATGAAACGGCACTCAAGAATCCAGACGGCTCATGGAAGTGGACGAATCGACTCATCCATGAGACCAGTCCTTACCTGTTGCTCCATGCGCATAACCCCGTGGAGTGGTATCCATGGGGCGATGAAGCAGTGGAACGGGCGAAGCAAGAAAATAAGTTAATTTTTCTCTCTGTCGGATATTCCACGTGCTATTGGTGCCACGTCATGGAGCGGGAGGTCTTCTCAAACCCAGAAATCGCTGCCAGGATGAATAAAGACTTCATCAATATCAAAATTGATAGGGAAGAGCGTCCGGATCTCGATGAAATCTATATGACGGCAACGCAACTCCTGATTCAGCGGGGTGGATGGCCCAACTCCGTCTTTCTCACGCCTGATTTAAAACCGTTTTATGCTGGCACCTATTTTCCACCGACAGATGTGCCCGGCAGACCAGGGTTTCCAACGATCCTTGATGCAGTGCATGAAGCATGGATAACACGAGAAGGGGAAGTCATTGAAGCTGCAAACCAGATTTCAGATACTATTGCATTGGCGACCAGTAGAGGGTTTACGACCCTCACTGCTACACCGCTGGATAGATCGCTTACTGCTGCTGCGTTGGACCATCTCCGGACCGCCTATAGTCATGCCTACGGTGGATTTGGAGGCGCGCCGAAATTCCCAAGCCCCGCGAATCTCGAATTTTTGCTAAGTGAATACGAGCGGAAATCGGGGTTACAAACCCCTCCCACAGAAAACGAATCTCTTTTGAAGATGGTGACACATACGCTGGATATGATGGCTTACGGGGGGATGTATGACCAGATAGGCGGCGGATTTCACCGATACTCTGTTGACGAAAAATGGCTCGTTCCCCATTTTGAGAAGATGCTTTACGACAACGCACAATTGGCGAAAGTGTACCTCCAGGCACATCAACTAACACAGGAACCTCGCTATCGGCGCATTGCTGAAGAGATCTTCCGTTTCGTTTTCCGAGAGATGACAGCACCAGAGGGCGGATTCTATTCAGCATTGGACGCTGAGACGGATGCCGAAGAAGGAAAATATTACGTCTGGACTGCCGATGAGATTCAGAAGATCCTCGATAAGAAGACAATGGCACGTTTCGCTGCTGTTTACGGTGTTGATAAGGGACCTAATTTTGAAGGGCAAAATGTTCTTTATGTGCCTGAAGGCGCAGCAGCGGAGAATGCTCTCAAGGAAGTGGAATCGGCAAGGGAGAAACTCTTAACGGCACGTGCGAAACGAGAATATCCCTTGTTGGACACAAAGATTATTGTCAATTGGAACGGTCTGATGATAGATGCCCTTGCTTACGGTTATCAAGTGCTTGGTGAAGAACGGTATCTTGTGGCGGCATCAAAAGCTGCTAAGTTCATTCTTGACACCCTCAAAAAACCGAACGATGAATTGTGCCATACTTATACTGCGGGTGTGGTGAAACAGGATGTATATCTTGATGACTATACCTTTTTTGTCCGGGGTTTGCTTGGATTGTATCAGGCTACGGGTGATGAAGAGTGGTTGAATTCAGCGAAAAGACTCACCGATGCGATGATTCAACTTTTTTGGGACGACAAAAACGGAGGGTTCTATTACACGAAGGCAGATGCGAAACACCTTATTGTGCGAACGAAGAAACCTTATGACTCGGCAATTCCGTCGGGTAATGCTGTCGCCGTCTCAAATCTATTAGCATTTGGGGCGGATTATCGGCGTTACGCTGAAGAAACGTTGCGGATCTTCGCGAAATCTATGGCACAGAGTCCTTCGTCTTTCATGTATATGCATTTTTCCTTAAACCGCTATTTGATCGCAGGAGAAGAACGCGATGCTGCAACGCCTCCACTCGTAACGGCACTCGGTTCTGAAACGTCCCCACGCGTAAGTGCAACTGCTGAAATTAAATCCCAGAGTAACAGCGTATTTAATGTGACGCTCCGACTCAACATTGCTTCAGGGTGGCATATTAACGCGAACCCCGCGGGTCAAGACAATTTGATCCCGACCACAATTACAGTGGACCCAGATACTCCGTTAGAAATTGTCGATATAGCGTATCCGAAAGGGAGATCGACACGCTTTGAATTTAGTAGTGAGTCCTTGAATGTGTATGAAGAAAGTCTCACGATTCCGTTGCGGTTAAAGCGGAAACCGAATACGAAGCACGACAAAAACGTTCCAATGACGCTACAACTCACCTACCAACTCTGTAACGAGACGGAGTGTTTGTTGCCGCAGACAGTGGCTATTCTGTTAGACTTACCGTAGTTTTACCTGTGAACTGTGCACTCCGTACACAATAAATGTGCTTACAGAGCATGCTTTCACGGTTTTCTTGATAATCAGGTTTTCGTATGGTATAATAGGATTAATTATTAACCTTACGAACCCTAACTATTGCTGTTAGGACACAGTTTTTACTTTAGGAGAAACTTTACATGAGAACCTTTATTTCAATTTGCACCGCCCTGCTTTTTTTGTTAATGGCGAGCCCTCTCGTCTTTGCCAGTGTTGTTGAGGATCCTGTGCTCTATCTCAATGCCGCTGACAACCCTGCCCACCCGGATGCATGGGAAAATCTCGGCACTGAAGGCGGTGAATTGCTTGCCACAGATAAACCAATGAAACTCGAAGAAGGCGAAATTAAAATTCCTGCACTCGGTGTCAATGAACCGAATTCGAAGTATTACACAACCACGGAGTCCCTTTCAACCTTTGGCGGTCCACCCGCAAAAAACACACCACTGTTTTTCGAGGACTGGACCTTGGAATTCCTTTGTAGACGCAATGGTGATTTTTTTGTTGAAGAACACCATTTCGCCGGTTTCCAGAACAGTCCACGGGAAGGTCAGCAGGGGATTCGGCTTTGGATAACCGGGGGTCAGAATTTGGATACTTCTATCCATGCTAAAGGGAGTAAGCAAGCGGTTCAACCGCTTAACATCAAACTTGAGGAAGGCGTCTGGACCTGGATAGCGGTCGTCGGCACGAGTGGCAAGTCGATTGTGGCGTATCAAGACGGTAAAGAGGTCAGCAAACAAGCCGGTTTTGAATTCGATAAGAAATTACCGATAAACGACATTTCAATCGGTGCAAATTCCTTTGATGAACGCCGTCGAACTTTCAACGGATCGTTCGCAATTGTCCGCGCTTATGATAAAGCACTGACCGAAGCGGAGATTAACCAAAACATTTCTGGCGCGTTTGCTGTCGATCCGGCAGACAAACTTCCAACGGTTTGGGCTAAAGTAAAACGCGGCTATGAATAGTAGCGGCATAGAGAACAGGCTTTGATGTTGATTACTATCCCAGTCTGTTGAGATACGATGATAATTCTTATTCATTGCCGTTCTCTGCTACCTCTATAGCGCATCGGTATGCGCCCGAATCTTCTGGAACGCGTCTAAAATCTGTTGCATATCATCTGTGTCTCCCAGAAACAGAGAATGTGTGAAACTACAGACCTCTTCTCTATACACCCTTTCGGCGTTTGGACAATTGAGTGTGCTGTAGTCAATCGCTTGATCCCCAAGGTATTTGCGAGGTAAGCCGAGTTGATCAAAGAGCTCAGGATTGCCGAAAGGACCTTCGTTGTAAATAGGTTCACCATGGGCACCGACACCACACGAAACACCTTCTGCGCGGAGTGCCTCTAAGAACCGGTCGCGTGAAACACCACCGAACTCCTCAGATACAAACCGAAAATCCCAATAATAGAAACACCATCGTGTGACGCGCCCATCGCGCGGGATCGGATGGAGTCCGTCTATCGCCTCCATGCCCTTGGAGAGGTATGCAATATTGCGCTCGCGCGTCTCTATCTGTTCTTCAAACCGTTCGAGTTGATTCAGCAAGAGCGTGGCTTGGAAGTTGGTCATCCGCATATTCAGTTGTGCGAATTGACCTGCCTTTTCTGCGAGTGTTTCATCGTTTGTCAGCACCATTCCGCCTTCGCCACAGGTGAGTGTCTTTCCCATCTGGAAGCTGAATGCCCCGAGATGTCCGATTGAACCTAATCCTTTTTCGCGCCACTGTGAACCGTGTGCATGCGCGCAATCCTCAATCACTTTGAGATTGTGTCTGTCAGCGATCTCCATAATCGCGTCCATGTCTGCGGGGTAGCCGCCGTTATGCACTGGGATGATCGCCCGCGTTCGGGGTGTAATGGCTTTCTCAATTGCATCGGGTGCGATGTTGTAGGTGAGTGGATCGATGTCAACGATGACCGGCACCGCATTGACGCAGACAACCGATGTCCCAGTTGCCACGAATGTCAGGGCGGGAACGATGACTTCATTACCCGCGGTAATACCAGCCGCTTTTAGGGCACATTGCAGTGCTACTGTGCCATTTGCGAGTGGGATGCCGTATTTGGCATCTTGAAACGCCGCAAATTTTTCACCGACTTCATCGACTTTCTCGCCTCGGTTCCACGCACCGCTCCGCAGGGTCTCTAAAAGTGCGTTTTCTTCGGTTTCATCGTAGATGGGCCAACTTTTCCCTAAACTGCCTTTAACAATAGGATCGCCGCCATTAAGTGCCAATTTTGCCATATCTCTGTCTCCCTTGTTATCTGCTTCGTGTTCGGTTGGTTTGATTTTAGCAGGGCACCCTTTTTTAATCAACCTGTCTGATTGCGTTCGTATTGCAGTGCTGTAGCATTCTGCTTGCAGATTTCACCAGAATCCGCTATAGTAATCTTTGGAAACCCGAAACAGTGTGTAGACTATGGAATCGATAAATCCGACCCTCACAGCAATAGACGGAATCACCGTAGGGCATGCCACCAATTTAACGGCTCGAACAGGGTGCACGGTTGTTCTCTGTCCAGCGGGAGCAATGGCAGGTGTTGATGTGCGTGGTGCTGCCCCCGGCACGCGAGAGACAGAGGCACTCCGTCCGGGACGTTTGGTCCAAAAAGCACACGCCGTCTTGCTAACAGGTGGAAGTGCCTTCGGCTTGGATGCCGCGGGTGGTGTCGTCCAATATCTTGAGGAAAAAGATGTCGGTTTTCCGGCAGGTTCTGTGCGTGTGCCAATCGTTCCCGCGGCTGTTATCTTTGATCTGGGGGTTGGCGCGGCGAAGGTCCGTCCTGACAAAGAGATGGGGTATCAGGCGTGCCTCAACGCTACGGATGAACCCGTAGTGATGGGGACTGTCGGAGCAGGCACAGGTGCTACAGTCGGCAAAGTACCCGGCGTTACGTCTGCTCCAGGAGGGGTGGGTTCAGCGTGTATGCGTCTCGACTCTGGCTTGATCGTTGCGGCAATTGTGGTTGTAAATGCGCTTGGTAACGTTGTGCATCCGAGGACAGGTGAGATTCTCGTGGGTGGAAAAGAGAACGACAATTTCGTAGACCTCACGGAACGACTCTTGGATGCGAATTTAGTGCAGGGAACGAACACGACGATCGGGGTTGTGGCTACAAATGCGACACTTTCCCCCGCAGAGGTCCACCGGGTCGCAGAGATGGCTCACGATGGGATGGCACGTGCGATTCGTCCCGCGCATACGATGTTCGATGGAGATACGCTTTTTGCGCTTGCCACAGGTTCACATACCGGAAGCAGTGTAAATACTGTTGGTATTCTCGCAGCGGAAGTTGTCGCAGAGGCGATTGTTAACGCTGTGAGGACGAGATAACCTCGCCCCTACATCGGATACCCTTGCATTGCTGCTGGGATGTCGATGCCGAACTCATTCAGAACTGTCGGGGCAATATCGTACAGACTTTTGGGAGCAACCAGCCCTTGTGCTTGTTCCCCATTTTTTATGATGAACATTCCCATCTCGGCGTGGTTGCAATCGTCAGGACCCGTGTCGTTCTCGTAGGTATAGATGCTGTTGTATCCCACGCTGCCGACTGAACGCCAGAAAAGATTACCGAAGTAGACGATCAGATCCGGCGCGATGTTTCGGCATTCTCGGTAAACCTCTTCAGGTTTGAAAACGCGTGTGCCGATGTTAACTCCCACCTCGTCTACAATTGCTTCGAGGTGCGCCTTCAATTCATCGCGGACGTTTTCATAGTCTCCCGCACTAACAGTTCCATGCGGTTCTCTACCTTCAACGTTTATGAAAATCCGCCCATAGTACCCGCCTTCACCCCATACCTTTGTTTTTTCCCAATCCACTAAATCCGCTGTCCATCGTGTAATTCCTTGCGGTTCGGTTTTAAGCGTCAAATAACCGTGCTTTCGGAGCCATTCATTGATGCAGATACCCCCGTCCATCCGTTTGGCACCATGATCAGAGACAATCATGACCGTGGTGTCTTCATCTACGCACGCTAACGTTTCTCCGAGTTCGGCATCGAGGGCGCGATAGTAGTTCCGCATCGTTTCCGAGAAAGGTGAGTTCGGTTCATACTTTGGATGCGTTTTATCCCAAAACCGCCAGAAAGCGTGCTGGAGTCGATCCGACCCCATTTCAACCATTGTAAAGAGGTCCCAATCCTTTGTTTCAAGCAGATAGCGTGCGAGCTTGAAACGTTCGGCGGTCATTTTGAGGAGTTGTTGCGCCAGTTCGGCGCGCCGATCGGTCCGAAAATTCGGTATATCAATCATGTAATCGCTTGCGACTTGTGCAATTTCCCGCGACAGTCGCCGGGGAAAGGTCCATTGCGAGTTGAGATTGGGGGTGAGGAAGCTCGTGACCATCCATCCTGGAAAGGGTTTCGCCGGATAGGTGAGTGGCACTCCCAAAACCACAGATTTCTTTCCTGCTTGCCCTAACAGATCCCAGAGCGTTGGCACCTTGATGGCGTGTGCGTTGGCGATACTGAGTGCGTCGTAGGAATAGTCCTTGCGGTTGCGAAACCCATAGATGCCGAGTTCACCCGGATCCCGGCTGGTCATCATGCACATCCATGCTGGCACGGTGATTGGGGGAATCGTGCTTTCCAATTCGCCGTAGATACCTTCTGCCATCAAACGACGTGTGTTGGGCATATCAGCTTTAAAAGCATCAAAGACCAGTTCAGGAGCGGCACAATCCCAACCGATAATGAGTACCCGTTTCTTCATTTTTTTAACCATTAAACTTAGTCACCGTTCTACTGCATTTCGCGATGGTTTATGGCTTGCGATCGGTATTCACAGGTGGTTCGTCGTTGTTAAGGAACCGGTCAATCGTATTTCTCGTTGCCGGGCGTGTCCGAAAGTCCGCAACCCACGGTTCACGGAAATATGCCTGCTTTTCACGCGATAAAGCGGACAGAACTTCAGGCGGAATCGGTAGACGGTGCCAATGTGTTGCGAGATGCGCGTAGGCGTTTAGCACTGCGACACGCGGTGTCTCTCGTTGCCACACGGGACCGGCGTGACACAGGTTTTCCGTGAAGAAGATTGCACTGCCAGCGGGACATTCGTAGGTCATCAGAAACGGGCTCCGCTTCCCTTCCTCTAACGACATGTGGTCAGGATGCATCGGGAAGTTGGATTTGTGGCTCCCAACGATAAAGTGCGTCCCACCATCCTTTTTGGAAATATCTGTGAGTTCAAAGACGACACGCACCATTCCGGCGTGAATCTGTCCGTTGTTAACACGATACCCGAAAATTGGATCTGCCTGTCTGGGTCCACCGCCATGGAGTTCACCGTGTCTCTGCCCTTTTTCGCGCCAGACAGAGTAACTGTGCTCTAACCGGATCTCGGGTCCGATGATTTCATGTAGGACCTCCAGAACTTTGGGATGATCAATTAGGACGCTCGTGGGACCACCCGGGACGGCACGGTGTTCCGGCGGTAAAGATTCTTTGTTGTGATGTATCTGGTCAATCTGATCAACGATTGCCTCTACTTCGTCCTGTTCGAGGATCGCAGGACGAACGAGGAATCCAGTTAAGTCAAATCGAAATTTTTCTTCATCAGTCATAGGTGATATCTCCTATGTTGTCTTTATGGTAAAGCGTAATTGGAAAATTATGCCCAGCGTGGATTTCTTCCACCGAACCGCTGTTCGCTGATATTCCATAACTCCGACAACCCCAGTTGCCGGATGTGATCCAGTCCGGACAAACATGGATCGTTTACGCGGGTGAGCCACCGTTGAAGGTCCGCTTCGAGTTCTGTGCGGAGGTCTTGCGAATCTTCGTCGTCAATGAGGTTGTTCATCTGATACGGATCGTTGTCGTTATCGTAAAGCAGCCACCCCGTTCCGTCGTAATGACGGGCATAAGTGTAGCGATGCGTGCGGACACCACGCCACTCGCGGATACCGAAGTTGAAACCTTCACTGCCGTGCAACGGGACTTCAAGTAGGACAGATTGTGGTTCGTCAATCGTATTACCAAGCATCGCTTCTGAGAGGTCGATCCCCTCTACGCCTTCTGGAATCTGCAAATCGCACAGCGACAGCATTGACGGCATAAAGTCAACGAGACTGAGCAAGGTGTCGCGAGTAACACCTGCTGGGATTCTGCGGGGCCAGCGGATCATGAAAGGAATACGGGCGGATTCTTCCCATGGACGTTCTTTTCTGACGTGTCCGTGGCTACCGAGCATATCCCCGTGGTCAGAGGTGTAGACAAGGATCGTATCGTCAGCGATACCGATGTCGTCGAGCGCAGCCATCAAACGTCCGAGATTTTCATCCAGCGCAGTGATATGCGCGTAGTAGCCGGAAAGATCCTCCCGGGTCTCCGGTGTATCCACGGCGTTCGGACGCAACTGAATCTGGTCTGGTGGATACATCTCCTTGTAGCGTTCGGGCACGTGTGGGTATGGGTTATGTGGCGGTCCCCAACTCATATAGAGGCAGAAGGGTTCATCGGCATGTTCTCGGCAGTAATCAATCGCTTTATCGGTTTGGAACTCCGGTTCGTAACCATCAATCTGGAACCGATTGCCCTCGGAGTCGTGATACGGGGCATTGAAATAGTCGTGGTGACAATTCCATCCGATCCAATGATCGAAGCCAAACCGCATCTCAGGTGTGATGAACTTGTCTCTCGGCATGCCGCCGAGGTGCCATTTACCGATGTAACCCGTGGCATAATCCGCTGCTTTGAAGACTTCCGCAATGCCGGTCTCCGTCAAAGGAAGCGGCAGATCGTTAGAAACGGCTTTGTGGTTCAAAGGGTATTTACCTGTCATCAGGCATCCACGCGCCGGCACACATATCGGGACATTGGTGAAGGTATTCGGAAAAAACATACCTTCCTGTGCGAGTTGATCCATCGCAGGCGTTTGGACTTGCGGGTTGCCTGCGCATCCAACATCACATTGGCGATGCTGGTCGCCGAAAACAAAGATTAAATTGGGTTTACGTTCCATTTTTTTAATTTATTGCTCCTGGGCATCGTTCCACTTCGTTTCACGATGGTTTCTGGTGAATCCGATCTAAATCTGCTGCATCCATGTGTAAATTTGGCGAAGTGCGCCTTCACTCTTTGTCCACAACGCCTTTTTCAGTGGCGAAACGACCTTCGTGTAACTGGCGAAGTCTGTTCGGACGGCGCGATACTGTTCCTTATGCGCAATTAACCCTGTGTTCTCTGGCGGCGATGCCCCGAAATCCACCCATTCGTATTGCTCACAACACGCCCGTGTGATAATGTGGTGGAAAATCGCGTTGTTAGGGCGGTATTTCAAGAACGCTGGCACGGATGCTTCACACCACAACGTTACAGTCTTATTGAAGTGTAGATAGAGCAGTCCTGCGATAATTGTGCCGTGATATGTGGCAATGGCAAGCTTGGCGATTTTCCGATCCAGGAGGGCTTGCATAAACGCACGCGGCTTCGGGGTGCCCCCTAACCGTTTCACTGTCATAAGATACATGTCGTAAAACGTGGATAAAGCCCCTTCACTGTCTGTATCCGTGACTGTCACGCCCGATTTCTCTGCCTTTCGGACCGCGCCCCGGACCCGTTTATTGTAAGCATGCCAGAGGGATTCAACATCTCCGTCTGTTTGCAAAAGATGTGTGAAATGGTTTGTCCGTTCGTAGCCCATTTCAGTGAAAAGATCACCGTCCCTCTTGGTGCACTTAGGGGTCAATGTCCAACGGATTTCACACCACCCCTCTGTCGCTGCTGTGGCTTCAATGGACTTTATCAGGGTTTCAGGGTTAATTTGCGTTGATTCAATAAGGTGGATACCCCCAAACAGATTCCACGGCATTGAGTGCCATAGACGGATACCGGGTATCGGTTGAAAAACGAAGGCAGGCAGCCCACCTATCACTGCGTCATCTTGATTGATGAGTAGGTAAGTTGGGGTGAATTGGCTGAATGTGGTCGCTAATGCATCCCGCCACGCGAGGCTTTGGAAGGCGGTCATCTCTGGACATTGCCGAAGAATAGTATCCCACTTCTCCTGATTTTGAGGGGTCAAAGGATCTAAACTATACATAAGCACTTTAGTGTTATGCCGCCAATGCTGCGAAAAGTGCCTTGATGTAGCCGACAGAATAAGCTAACCCAACATCACCCTCCAATTTCGGGATGTGATCGGCGTTGATGCATCCGTCAAATCCGACCTTTTGGAGTTCTCGGACGATTTTGAAGGCGTTCATATCCCCGTCATCGAGCAGGACTTCCTCAAACGCACCGGCTGTTGCGAGGCTACCGCGGACGTTCCGTAGGTGAACCATGAAGATACGTCCTTTACGTCCGTAGTTGTTGATTTCGTCAAGGACAATCGCACTCCCGCCGGCTTCCGCACGCGTGCCACAACAATAAAGATAGCCAACGTTTCTGCTGGGGAAGGTGTCCGTGACACGGTGGAAACCGAGACTGCCGAGCGGTGTGTCCGGATTCGGCACGTCTGACGGATGAATCGCGAGTTTTATGTCGTATTCGTCGGCGATAGGGACGAGCGCACCGTAGACTTCGGTGAAGCGTTTCCACCATTCGTCGAGTGCCTCCATCGTTGGGATAGCGGGTGGATCTTGGGTTGCGGCACGGCTTTCGCCGCGGGAGGTATAACCACCTCGATGGACGGATGAATAACGTGTCATGAGGTAGTCAAACGTATCCCCCCAAAACCGCTGGCGTGCAATAGGGACTCCGGCTTCCGCGAAAACCCGGAGGGCGTTACACGTGTTCTCTAATTCCTTTTCGCCATCGGGTTGACCCTGCATAAACTTTTCTGTGATGTTCGGGAGTGTCACGCGGTTGATGTCGAGTCCCCACGAACGGATCCGTTTCTTGATTTTCAGGACTTCGTCCAAGTCGGGGTAACCCTGCTCTTCAACTCCGGGGAAGGCGTTACCGCCTCCAAAGTCGATGCAATCTGCACCGAGTTGTGTAACCTGTTTGAGGTAGCTATCTGAAAGTCCAACATCCCAGACTGAAATTCTCATTTTTTAATTATTCCTTGCGGTTCGGTCAGGTAGGTTAATGATTTCACGTGCCTTTCCGTATATCTAAAGGAAACACCCAAGCCAAAACCCCTCCGCTACGCTTACGGGCTACGGGTCCGGCAGAAAGTTTGATAGTGTGCTAAAGTCTGTAAAGTTAGGAAGTAATCAACAACTTTAGAACACTTCCCAACTCTCTTAACTGAAAACTGATCACTTTTCCTCATCTTGCCATTAAAGGGGCAACGGAACAGATTGTCCGCTCTCAACAGATTGGTATGCGGCTAACGCGATTTCAGCGGCAGCACGACCGTCTAACCCTGTGATAGGGGGTTGTGTATCGTTACGGATTGCGTCTACGAAAACGCGAATCTCTTCTTGAACGGGCGGCGGCACGTTAATATCCGCCACTTTAATCTCTCGTCCTTCACCCTCAAAAGGTTTAATCTGGATAGTCGCATCGCCCCCCCAGGTCTGTGGAAAATAGATGGAACCGCCTTCACAATCGACGCGTCCGCCATACCCACCGACAGCGGAGACATGACTGGAGTGGAGCAATCCAACGGCTCCGTTTGCAAATTGCAAGGAAGCCAGCACGACATCAGGATAGTCGCTCTTATCGGGTCCGTATTGTCCGCCGGCGGCATAGACAGCAGTGACATCACCACACGTCCACCGCATAAAGTCTATTTCATGGGCGTTGATTTCCATGAGGGTCCCACCAGACTTCGCACGTTCCAGTCGCCACGGGGTGTGACTATATCCGCTGCTCCACGGTCCGCCGATGCGATGCACCATCATACAGGCGGGGGCACCCAGTTCTCCACTCTGCACGATTTCGCGAACAACGGAATGTGTGCCGTGGTAACGACACACCAAACCGATCGTAAGTTTGACCCCGTTGTCCGCTGCGGCGGCAATCATGGCGTCGCACGCCTCTAACGTAGGTGCCATCGGTTTTTCGGAAAAGACGTGTTTGCCTGCGTTCGCCGCATCGACTGCCATTGGTGAGTGCATAAATGGGGGCGACGCAATTAGAACCGCACGAATCCGATTATCGGCGAGTAATTCATGGTAGTCTAACGTATAGGACACACTAAGGTCTGTCGCGAGTTTTTCAGCCAGTGCCGCTTGCACATCGCTGACGGAGATGACCTCTATTCCCTCAACAGCGTCTGCACTGGTGGCAAGGCTTCTGCCCATGCCGCCGCATCCGATAACACCAATTCCAATCGTTTCCATTTTTTAAACTTTCCTTGCGGTTCGTTCAGGGAGGTTTCTCACAGAACGTTCCTGTCCGTATATCCAGCCCGACGCGATGCTTGGGCTTACACGTTTTGGTTATCTATCTCCGTCTTGCTTTGATATGTCCCCATGTAACGCTCAGTTTACTTGAAGAAGGACTGACATCAAGCCCTGTGGCTTTCATGTTGTTCTGAACTTCCGCTGCGCTCAGAACACGATCATAGATACGAAATTCGTCAATATATCCTTGGATTGTATCGCAATCACAGCCATCTGACCGGTCCCCTATGCCGAGAAGGAGTCCCCCTTTTGGTAGTTTTCCCCCCTTCATGGCATACTTTTTTTCCTGTTTTCCATTCACATAATAGTGAACCGTTGCGCCATCATAGGTGCCTACGAGGTGCAACCACTCCTCAAGTGGAATGTCCTCCAAGACATTGTCCTGTGCTGCCACCGTTGATTTGCCGCCCGCTCTGACGAAAAACCCGTGTTGGTTGTCGTCATCGTCGTAATAGAGACTCGCGACTGCGGTGTTCGATGGCATATCGTCAAGTGAGATAATCCGGTTCCAACTGTCGTCCAAGGCGTTGATATAGACCCAGCATTCCAGCGTAATTTCCTCCCAGTCACGATCGATTTTCGGTGGGGTTGAGTCTTCGACGAGGAAGCGGTCAACACTGCCATCAAAAAGGACGCACTCGCCCACTTTACAGTCGCCGGCAGGTGCGAGTTCAGGATCCCCGTGGACGGCAGCAGCGAGTCCTGACAAGATATCGACCGCCTCAGTTTTTATCTTTACCGTGTCTTTGTCAAAGGACCAATAGGCGATCAAACCATCTTCAACCGCACCAGTAATGGCATCGGCAGGCTGGGCGTTCCATAGGAGGCACGCGAGGAGGAGCAGGACGAATGCGCGTTTGGCATTCGCAAAAAATGTAAGGGATCGCGAATTTTCCACAAAATGTCTGCTCTGAAAATGGACATTGTTCTTTACACACATGATTCATTCCTCCTTTTATCGGTTATTGACTATCAACTATTCTAAAACATATCGCGCATGGCACGTTCGCGCCGATCGGCGATTTGACGTTCACGCTCTTCGTCAGACATCTGACCGTGTTGTTCAGCGACAATGGGACGATATTCAGCAACCTCACTTTTGCGCTTGAACACTCGGAAGAAATCGAAACGGGTCAAGGTTGGTGGAATGTTCCCCGGACATAGTGAATGTAGTCCAACATGCACCGAATTTCCCATACCAACATTCGTTTGTCCGCAGCTTTTCCATTGGATGCCATCGCCACTGGCGAAAGCTGAGAACTGGTTTCCTCTGCGTTCCATACGTAAAAAGAGTTCACGTGCCTTTCTGAGTCCACTGCTGCGTCCGCGTAAATGAAATGAGCGTCCAACGTGACGTTCAAATCGGACATCCCCTCTAAAGGCATGGGGTCCCGAGGTTTTCTCAAGTCGAAGGAATCGGTTCGGATTTTTCCAAACTAATAAACCACCGTGTTCCTTGAGTTGAGACGAGATTCGCATGCGGGTTTCAATGGCGAAGTCTCCAGGAACTTCCATGAGAAGACGCGGGGCACTCATATCGCCGCTTCTGCCATCTGGACCGTGCCAAAGGTCTTGTCCGGGTTCAGTCCGCATTTCTAAGTAGCCTTGGCGTTCTGCCCAGGAACCACCGCCTTTCGGATCCTCCCATCGCCATTCTGGACGCATACGGTTTCCGATGAATTCATCTTCAAATACCATCTCTGTGAATTCACCAGAAGATGCCCATCCTTCAATCTTCACAGCCGAGATAGAATCCCCGAAGTTTTGGGGTAATAAATGGAGGTTCGGTAGCTCCTTTTTGTATTCCGAGGGTTCCATACGGATGGGTAAGGCCATGCCCTCAAAGTCAGGGTGTTCGTAAAAGACGACCTCCGCCCCGTGTGAGGGGAAGTCGGGTCCTTTGAAGATACGAATTGATGAAATTCTGTCTTCAAACCAAGTCCTGCCTTGGGCATCTCGTAGGTTGGCTATATCGCGCAGGATGGTTATTTTTCTACCCCGGAATTCGACGTGCTCGTAGCAGTCCACGATCAGCGGGATAGTCCCCCACTCCGGGCCAACCACTTCCAGCGTAGAACCGAAGTTGATTGATGAGATTCTGTCTGCGAAGTTGTAAGCAGTATCGTGCAGATTCGGATAAAACCCAGGTCCGAGTGCCAATTTTTTACCGCGGAAGTTGCGATGCTGGTAAAGGATAACTTTGTAGTTCGGATTCGATGAGAAATTCGGACCCTTATAGACCCGAACAGAAGAAATATTGTCTTGAAATCCGATGTCTCGTGTAAAAGGAACAGGCTCTACGACATATCCCATTCTGCCCCGAAAATTTGTATGTTGGAACACTTCAACAACGAGGCGCGGTATGACGACTGGCATTTGTTTCTCCTTTTTTTAGGGGTATCGGTTATCGGTTTTCAGTTTTCAGTTAAGGGGTTTCGTTTAAAAGTTGTCTTTTGGGGCTGACGATTGTTAACTGTTAACTATTTTGAGAGTTGCCTCGTAAATTTGAGCATATCCACTCCGATCAGATGTGAATACAACGTGCTTGCCGTCTGGGCTGAAAGACGGGTGTGGATGTGTATGCTGTGGTGCGTAAACATAAATCGGACCCTTGGCATACGGAAACAGTCGGCTCCAATGTTCACCAATAGATGAGGCGTTAGGGTAGCAGAGTGTCTGCGGTTCGCCAATACCATCGCGTGGATCAAAAATTTGGATACCGATATCTGGGAAATTGGTATCTGCTACCATCAGTGTTCCAGTAGGATTACTAATAGCATGCCATGCGTTGAACGTTGTCACCTGTCGACCTATTCCAGTGTCAGCATTGACACATCTCACGCCGTGGGGCCAATCGACGAAAGCGAGTTCACGCCTCCCTGGAATCCACGTCTCATGTGTGATCCATTCGTTCTTTTCGATGTTCTGGTCATAGAGACGACGATTGCCGCTTCCGTCGCGCTGAATTACCCACACGCGATCGGTTAGGGGACCCGCATAGTAGAGCAGGTTGGCGTCATCGGGACAGAACTGAAGATGTCCGACGCTGTCCCGCCGTAGGATTATATCGTGTTCGCCGGTGTCTGTGTCTATAATGGCGAGTGCGGCTTCTTTCCCAATCTTGAATCTAACAGCCCACCATCGATTATCGTGACTCAGGGCGGTTGTGCCCATCGCGGCGGCGACCATACCTTCGTCCTGCATCGTCGTTGCGGCGAAATTGACGAGTTCATGCTCCTCAAGCGTCTCTAAATCTACTTTCCAGCCGCTTGTCCCTGCTGTGAAGTAGACCGCTTTTCCATCGCGCGAGGGATGCACCGACCACTCCGAGAGGTTAGGTCTATCTGTTAATTGGCGAAGTTCACCCGTGCTCCGGTCTTCTGCGAATATCTGCGGGGTCCCTGTTCGGTATGAGACAAATATCAGCCGCTGCATCGCATCGTCATACGCAGGGATGATGAAGAATGGATGATGGTGCATCGCAGACGCAGTCGTCACCTGCCGAATCTGTGTTCCGGTGCGTTGATCGACAAAGGATCGGGATTCAGATGGGTGAATTGTCCCTTTCGCCATCTTTTTAATTTTCCTTGCGGTTTGGTTAGTGTGCTTGCGGGTATCACGTTCCTTATCGTAGATCCGCCTTCCACTTCGTTTCAGGCTAAGTTTTTGGTGCTAATTTACGGCATTAAAACCTTTAACAAAATGTCTATATATCTTTGGGGCTACCATAGTTATCGGTTGAGGAGACACTTGATTCGTAAATGTGCCTCTTAACCTTAACCATCAGCTCGCCTCTGTGATAAATGTTAGAGCACGAGTTGATGGTTAAAACTGATAACTGACTACCAATTTATTCCTCGAATGCCGCATCGAAGGCAACAGCAGAAGGTTCAAAATCATAACCCTTAACGGCAGCACACGATTCACGGGCACCGTGTTCTCTGTCCATGCCACTGTCTTCCCATTCAATAGAGAGTGGACCGTCGTATTCCATGACATTGAGGGCACGGATAATCTCTTCAAAGTTAACGTTGCCGCGACCGATGGAACGGAAGTCCCAATTTCTTCGGGCATCTCCGAAGTTCAGATGTCCACCGAATACACCCGATAAACGCGGTGTATCTGACCACCAGACATCTTTCATGTGGACGTGATAAATCCGGTGGCTCAATCGTTCAAGGAATGCCACATAGTCAACGCCTTGATAGCCGAGATGGCTTGGATCGTAGTTGAATCCGAACGCTTCTCTGCCGTTAACTGCTTCCATTGCGCGCTCTGCTGTGATGATGTCGAAAGCAATTTCGGTGGGATGAACTTCGAGTCCAAATTTGACACCGACTTCATCGAAGACATCAAAGATTGGGTTCCAGCGGTTGGCGAAATCTTCAAAACCCGCATCAATTTGTGCTGGGTCGTTCGGCGGGAAAGAGTACAATAGATGCCATATCGAGCTACCGGTGAATCCATTGACGACACTAACGCCGAGTTTCGCTGCAGCACGTGCTGTGTTTTTCATCTCTTCGGCGGCGCGTTCTTGAACACCTGCGGGATCTCCGTCGCCCCAAATACCTTCTGACACGATGCCTTGATGTCGGCTATCAATATTATCACAGACTGCCTGTCCGACGAGGTGATTGCTGATGGACCAAACTTTGAGTCCGTATTTCGCGAGGAGATCGTGTCTGCCTTGGCAGTAGCTATCATCCGCGAGTGCCTTATCAACTTCAAAATGGTCGCCCCAGCAGGCGAGTTCTAAGCCATCATAGCCCCATCCACTCGCTTTTTCTGCTAATACCTCTAATGTTAAGTCTGCCCATTGGCCTGTAAAGAGTGTTACAGGTCTTGCCATAATAGTGTTGCTCCTTCATGATGACCCCGTCTTAGGGGAATGCCTTGCCCGGTACTGTGCTGGTAATCCAGAAGGATAGTGAGACAGCAGAGTTTTTATTGTTGAACTGCCAGACATGGCAAAAAAAATTGAAATTAGGTTTGCGCTTTCAAACGTTCGAGTTCCTCTCGGAGTTCCGCGAGTTCCGCCTTTGCCTTCTGACGTGCGGTGGTTTCTTGTTCAGCACGTATCGTTTGCTGTTCGGCGCGTGTTTCAGCCGTTTCGGCGCGTGTTTCAGCCGTTTCGGCGCGTGTTTCAGCCGTTTCGGCGCGTGCTAATGCTAACTCCGCGTATGCTAACGCTGACTCCGCGGGTGTTTGAAGCCAATTATTCCCAACCGGATCGTAAATACCTAAACCTACATCACCGACATAGAAATCTAAACCGAGGGCAGTGGAGTGCAAACCTCCATCTGAACCTGCCGAAATCGGAGCATACAAACCATCAACCAATGTAAAACCCATTATAGGGGATGATAAATATAGCCCCTCGGCATCATATAAGAAATAGTCTTGGATCCCCAGTGAAGCATAGAGTTCCATCTTGCGCCCCAAGTCGTTGCGATACGTGCCTTTGCTGGAAAACTCCATCGCGAAATCAGGGACTTTCCCCTCTTTCCAGACGAGATAACTCCGCCGGGGCTTCTTACCTAAGCCAAAAGCGACCAGCACATCCGGTGAAACCGATTTACGCGGGTCTCCTTCCACGTAATACATGAGTATATCGCCAGAAACATAAACTTCCGGTCTTTCTTCAAAATGTGCGTCAAGGACTTGTAATGTCCGCATAAGAATACGTCTGTGAAGGTCGCTAACCGCCATAGGTTTTCCATCCGAGTCAGGATAAAGCTCATCGTCCTCTGTAGGGGCGTAAGGGATATGCGTCCCTTCTTTATGGGTATGCATTGGGGTCCCTCCGTTTTCTGTGAGATGCCTGAATACACGATCATTTTGTTCTATCAGGACTTACGCAGTTTTGATCGTAGTTTGCTCTACTATATTGCGATCCACTCAAAAACGAACACAGGCACGGACACAAACTAAATGAAGTTTCAGAATTTAATTCGGTAATAATCCGACATAACGTAGCAGTGCCTC
>VXPE01000043.1 GCA_009839745.1 Candidatus Poribacteria bacterium | reverse complement strand
ATAAGAACAAGGAGAGAACGAATAATGTTGTCAAAGAAAATGGCATTTTCGTTAATGAGTCTAATAACAATACTGGCTATCGCTTTTATAGCTCCGACTGCGATGGGGGCCGTGCTGGGTGAGAATTTTAAGACGACGATCTCGCTACTTGGTACTGGGAACGACTTAGCCAGCGTGGCCGTGCTTGGAGATAATGTGACCGGAAGCGGTCAACCATTTATTAAGGTTGTTTTCGACAAAGCGGTAGCAGATGGCGAAGCATCAACCGGGACGGTTAATACTGGTTTTGATTTCGACGATCTTACCATTGTTGCTTTTAATAAGGCGACTGGAGATGCTGTTACTATTTCTTCTGGGGATCCTACACCGGTCCCTGGGACCATGACAGAGTTCACAGTTGCCTTGGGGAGTACCACTGTCGACGATTCTACTAACACAGGAGGCGTGGTTGTTTTAGTAACAATCGCAGCAGGGGCCGTCACAAACAATGATCCCGCGGATGTGATAACAGCCGGAACAGGCGCTGACACACTTGGGATGAACAAAGAGGGATCCCTGAAATTTGACATTGTAGCAGCACTATCTAATGATACTCCAAGGGTAGTTTCTGTTACCGAGCTCCCGCTTATTGTATTGGGTCCTGGCAATCCTGATGCTTTTACTTTTATTGTTACTCTTAGTGAAAAGCCAGCAGAGTTCAAGAAGGATAAGATTGATCTTGCAAACGCTACAATCGATAGTGATCCTATTGGTTTACCTGCTGAGATGGAAACAGCCGAAAACCAATCTACTGTAGCTTCTAATATGGTTTATCCGTATCTTGTAACAGTCAAGCCAAAGTATGAGAGCAAGGACGATATTGTTATCAAAATTAAGTCGTTTGACGATACAGATACACCGGTCATGAAATCCCAGGTATCTACGCCATACAGAGTGAAAGTAAACTCGGATGCGAATAAGAAGGTTGGTCAATCTGGTACCGAGAAGAACTTGCCTAAAGATGTTATTGTCCCCGCAAATGGCTACTTAGTTGTTGCCAAAAATACTGGGGAATCCCAAGTCAGAAATCCTGGGGATGCCAAGCACGGTTCAGCGGATATTGCCCGTCGGACGAATGCCAAAGACCAGACCTATAACCTGACTGGGTTAGATCTCGGTATCAACTTAGAGGGGTTCCTTATCCGGGGTGGCACGATTGACCTCGTCTCACCAAACGCAGGCTTGGTCATCAGTGAAATCATGTGGGCAACCGATGCCCGCAGTGCAAATCGGCAGTGGGTTGAGATTGCCAACACGACTGCTGCAGACATCAAATTTGGCGATAAAACCCATAAGATCGTGATCTATGAGGCCAACGAAGTCCTTTTCAGAGAAGCAGCTCTATACCTACACGGATACAACTGCTCAACCAAACATCGTATACTACTAGTTCTTCAACTTTGAACTTAAGGGATATCCTTTCGTTTGTAGTAGGGCAATTCATTGCCCGTTCTTGCGTTATCGACGTGCGATAAATCGCACGACTACGAACCTACTCTCAAACTCAAAGTTGATGCAATACTAGGGGAAACACCCAAGCAAAAACACCTACAGATTTATTTTCGAACTCACGTTATGTATATGCAGCTAATAAAGAAAATGATTGTCTATGAACAAGCAGCGGCGGTTTTGAAATTCTATAAGGGATTTGTGGAAAACAGGAAAAACGGGTGTTGCCCTTTTTGTCCATTCTATCCTTGTTATTATCCATACCTGTTTTGCGGTAGAACATGAATTTCAAACGACATGGAAAGGTTATGTGTCTTTTCAAAATGTTTTTGTGGATATTTCCAGGTTCATTCCGGTTGCGCTTGCGTATACAGGCATAGTGATAGGAGGCATAGATATCATCATGTTACTTTCAGATTGGTATGCAAAGAGAAAAGAACAACAGCTTGAAGCAGCGATTGCAGCAGCAGAGAAAAGAGGTAAAGCGGAAGGTAAAGCGGAAGGTAGGCAAGAACTCCTGAAAGAACTCAAGGCAAAAGGGGTTGATGTAAGTAAAATTGATAGTCAGCCCGAAGAGTGATTGCCTTTCTCTATAAAGAATAAAAAAACGTGTAGGAAAGCCAGTGGCGACCCACGCCAGTGGCTTTTTGATTTTAACCCTTCCCGTTCGTAGTAGGGGCGGGGTCCCCGTCACTCGCGTAATTTTGATAAATATATTGACGCTCCAGACATATCGCCCTTACAGGGCTAAAATATACTACGGTACCTCCTTCTATAAACATATCGCCCTTACAGGGCTAAAATACATTACAGGGCTAAAATACACAAGGATCCCCTGTAGGAGGGAACTCCGATTCCCGATTCTTTAAGGGGTATGAATCCGCTGTTGTTTGAGCGTTGCGACCTCCGTGACGAGAGTTTGAACCTGTTTTTCAAGTTCGACATCCTTTCGCCAGCGCGAAGCGATGATCATCTGTGGAATCCCGACAGCGAGAACAATTCGGTTTTTTGCCAGTTATGGAATTAGAATACCATATCCCTTGAGAATAAATCAAGTCGAAAACAGGTCAGAGGTAGGGGCATTTGATAACGATTCTACACTTTTTAGAACTTATTGAAGGTTTTTGCGGTTTTAACCCAAATAAACGCATTTTTTGTATCTTAACTTGACAAAATACGTTTAATACGGTAAAATTTGATTAAATATAGGGTATAACGCAGTATTTTGTTATATTATGCGTTTAAAACGATACAAACGTGAAAGTTTCGTGGCGTTACGGCAGTCGGACCCCCTTCGGCACTCAGCAAAGGGAGGGCTGAGGGGTGTTCTACGGGGGTGCGCATCGCGCTCGCGATCTAATGGCTGACCGCCCTAAAAGACCATTGGATTTAAAAACGAATAACAACCGGCTATCGGAGGGAATGGCTTTCGGTCTTCGGAAACTATCAGACCCCTCTTGCGAGACAGCCGACAGCCATAAATTGAGGTATATTTTTTCATGAAGAATTTAACGACGCGAAAAATCGTGCTTGGATTGCTGGTGGGGCTTGTGCTGGCGTTGTGCGTGCAGGGGACCGCAGACGCGATAGACACTTTTACCCCTGGCTTTGCTCCAGTTGATCTTAGTAACAGAGATGCAGGAGAGACAATTGTCGTAAGTAATTTCGCAACAACCGTAAATCTGGCCAATGTTAGGGAATATGTTTCTCTTTCTGTCAGCGGCGGTGGTGCAAACTTTCCAAACCCTACTGACAATACCAAGACTGTAACTTCGTATACATGGAGGGAAACAGATAATGATGGTACGAATCATAACGACGCAACACTCCCTAGTATTGGCTCCCAGACTATTACTGTTAATAGCCCGGGAGAAGTTACAGTTACAGTAAGTTACACCGAAACTTACAATACCAATCAATCTCGAACTACCAGCGTCGTCAGCACATACTACGTAGTGAAAAGCGGAATCGATGTAAATCCCAATGATGCTGTCAGCCTCCTCGGCGTGAGCAACGGTGTCGGAGCGGGATATGATCATCGGAAAGATATAAAAATTCATAGTGCGGACAGCAGGTACAACCAGGTTACCTATACGGTAAACAACGGTGCCACACTTTATATAAAAGAGGGCAACCGAGATAACAAAAGTGGTAGAGCAGCGGATGCTAATCTCATCACATCCAGCAGTGCTGACGTATGGCTGTCCTTGGTTGACAATAGTAGTCAAGTTACTGCCAAGTTGGACCGCGGCGGCAATACAAAAAACCAGGCTCTCTATATCTATGGTCGCCCAACATTGAGGGTGACTGCTCCATCAACAAATCCACCTCTTTTGAGTGGTGATCCAGGTCAACGGAGAGCTGTTAGCGATTCTCCCATTACAATTGTGATATATGATCAAACAACTGGCGGGGCAGTTGATACTACTGCGGTTTCGGGTGCGCCAATTAAGTTTGATGTCGCCGATAAAAGCACAACAGGAGGCTATCTGATACCTCCCCCCTCTGTAGACTCGGACACTGATCTATTCTCGGACAATATAACTGACGCGAATGGTAATTTACTAAGACACTCTTCGCTTGGATCCCTTCTCCCCAGTCGCACATTGTATGTACGATCTTCTGCAACAGTGGGTTTCCAGTTTGGAACTGTTCCAGGGACATCAGAGGTCACTGTTAGTCTTTCTGGAACGAATGTTAATCTCACAGAAAAGATCACTGTTCGAGTTACGGGTGGCGATATTATGACGCTATCAGAAAGCAGCAACAGAAGAAGATCATCTGATTCTAAACTTTTTGACTTAGTCGCACTCGTAGAAGAATACGGCAAACCTCCAGCACTAGGTACTGTTGGAGGCAACCCAGGTAGAGTATCGGTCACGTTCAGGGCAAGTCAGGGAACTTTGACCAGTACTCCTGCCGATGAAACCGAGACTTCAGATGCAAGTGATACGGGTACTAATCTTATAGCTAACACTGGCAGATTTATAACGGAATATGTCGATGCAAACGGCAGAGCCCAAGTCATTTACAACTTAGGTGGTAACACAGGGCGTCAGGAAATTTACGCGAGTATCAATGATAACAATGCGGAAACTCGAAAAGAGATAATTTTTATCGTCAATGGACCGGCAGCTCCGAGTGGCGGGGGCGGCGGGGGTGGTGAACCGGCGCAACAAACGCCAAGGCTGACGATCGGTGCCACCGGCACCGGCACAGAGCGGTCGGTAACCGTTACCGCTACCAACGCACAAGGGGCAGTTGTTCCGGGACTCTTCGTTACCCTCAATGGCACGGCACTCCCGGATGGGTCACAAGATGTCCGTGCTGGCGAGGCGACACCGATTACGCTACCGAGCACCCCTGACACGTATACGCTGACCGCAACTGCGCCTGGGTACACATCAGACACAGAAGACTTTACGATCGAAGCACCCGGCACCCTCGCGATTACGGCAGTCGGGGCACGGTCAGGGACACAACAACAGATTACAGTTACGGCTTCAGGCAGGACGATTCCCAGTGGCGGAGTGGTTGTCACGCTCCAGGGTGTTACGAACCCCCGAACGGTCACAATCTCGAGCGGTACGACATCTGTGAGTCGGATCGCGACGCTGCCGAGCGCGTCAAGTCCGCATACGGTGACTGCGACGGCTGTGGGATATAATGACGCACCGCCCCTAACAATCCCGGCACCTGGACAGCAGCAACAACAGCAGCAACAACAGCAGCAACAACAGCAAACGGTATCTGGCACGGCAGATAGCATTGAGATCGACGGAGACCGCCAACGCAGTGGCACAGTCAACCAA